>NZ_WJID01000071.1:0-29426 GCF_010994055.1 Gracilibacillus thailandensis
CTCTGTTCCCAAGAATCCCCCACTTCAAACATCCTGAAAAGAGGTTAAGTGGGGGTAGTTCAAGGAAAGGGAAGGAAGTATATAATCAGCGCAATGACCGTGTTTAACGAAGTAGGTATTTTGATGTGTTTTATGTGTGTTTGCCAACGCTCCGACTAATTACTTCGCTTTCCGCGGGTACGGCCTCAACTAACTTTGCAACGCATTTGTAAGCAGAGTAGCCATTTTGAAATAGCATGTACAGGAAACCATCGCTGCGGTTGTTACGCCTATTAGTTACTTTCTTATAACGTAAAAATAGTAAAAAGCATGTAAAAATTCAGAATAATCTTCAACATTATCTTAAGACAATGTTAATATAAATATTATAGGTTTTTTTATTATTATAAATGTTATAGAAAAGAAGGTGGGAGAAGAATGAAAATTATTGTGGCAGGAGGAGATGGCTTCTGTGGATGGCCAACTGCTCTCTATTTATCCAAACAAGGACATGAAGTTTCTATTATTGATAACTATGTAAGAAGAAAAATTGACAATGAGCTACACTCTAATTCATTAACACCTATTGCTTCATTAGAAGAGCGAGTAGCAAAGTGGAAAGAATTAACTGGTAAACAAATTAATTTATATGAAGGTGATTTAACACACTACGACTTTTTGAAAGAAGTGTTAAAACAAGAACTACCAGATGCATTTGTTCATTTTGCTGAACAACGCTCAGCTCCCTATTCAATGATTGACAGGGAACATGCGGTCTACACACAGGAAAATAATGTGACGGGGACATTAAATGTACTGTTTGGTATAAAAGAAATCGTTCCGGATTGTCATTTAATCAAATTAGGTACACTAGGGGAATATGGAACACCAAATATTCCAATTGAAGAAGGTTACCTTGAAATAGAACATAAAGGTAGAAAGGATACCCTACCATTTCCGAAACAGCCAGGTTCTTTCTATCATTTATCCAAAGTTCATGATAGTCATAATATTATGTTTGCTTGTAAAATCTGGGGTATCCGAGCAACTGATTTGAATCAAGGTATTGTGTACGGGTTAGAAACGGACGAAACGAAATTAGATCCAGTTCTTACTAATCGTTTAGATTATGACGGTGTTTTCGGTACTGCTTTAAATCGTTTTATTATCCAAGCAACTGTTGGACAAGACTTAACAGTGTATGGAAAAGGTGGGCAAACGAGAGGGTTTCTAAACATTAAGGATACGGTTCGCTGTATTGAGATAGCAGCGGAAAATCCGGCTGACCATGGTGAATTCCGTGTATTCAATCAATTTACTGAACAGTTCTCGGTAGGAGATCTAGCAGAAAAAGTACAAAAAGTTGCTCAAGAAGAAGGTTTTGAAACAAACATAGCACATTTAGAAAACCCACGAGTTGAGTTAGAAGAACATTTTTTTGAAGCGGCTAACACAAAATTAAAAGATCTTGGATTAGAACCTTATCTTCTTGACGAAAATGTAATAAGAGAGATTCTACGAACTGTAATAACATATAAAGATCGAGTTATAGAAAATAATATCTTACCACAAGTAAAATGGAAATAATTGAACTAGAAGAATAAGGGTGATCTAGCAATGCACATACTTATCATCACGGAAACGTTTCTACCCTCTACAGATGGTGTGGTAACAAGGTTAACCAATAGTATTCGCTATTTTATGAAAAACGGACATCAGGTGACAGTAATTGCGCCGGATTTAGGAGTAAATGAATTTGAAGGGGCAAAAGTAATCGGGTTACCAGCTCGTAAATTACCGTTTTATCGCTCGAAAGCTTTTGCTTTACCTAGCCAACGCGTGAAAAAGCTAATCATGCAATGTGATCCAGATGTTGTTCACGTAGTCAATCCGGCGCTACTTGGCGCCACAGGTGTTCACTTTGCCAAAAAACTTGGCTATCCGTTAATAGCGTCGTATCACACGCAGGTCCCCAAGTATGCTGAGTATTATCATTTATCCATATTTAAAGGGGTTCTCTGGTGGTATTTTCGCAAATTACATAACAAGGCTACGATTAACCTCTGTACATCAAATGTCGTAAAACAAGAATTAGACCAACAGCAGTTTCGGAATGTACATGTATGGAAACGAGGTGTAGATACGAGCCTTTTTCATCCAAATAAGTCGGACTCGGAGATGCGAACTCGATTAACAAATGGAATCGATGATAAAAAGCTCTTATTATATGTTGGCAGACTTGCGCCAGAAAAAGAAATAGAAAAGATCCGAACCGTTTTAGAACAATCCGACCAATTCGTATTAGCGATTGTAGGTGATGGACCTCACCGAGCAGAATTGGAGGAACATTTTCAAGGGACGAATACGGTATTTACCGGATTTATGCATGGGGAAGAGTTAGCACAAGCCTACGCTTCTAGTGATGTGTTTGTATTTCCATCAACAACCGAAACATTAGGTTTAGTACTAATGGAAGCAATGGCATCAGGTTTACCAATTGTTGCGGCTGACAGTGGGCCAACACGTGAGCAAATCGAACACGAAAAACACGGCTTACTATATAACCCTAAACGTCTGGATAGCTTTAAAGAAACTGTATTACGATTAGAAGATGAAGCATTGCGTAATAGACTTGCAGAAAAAGCTTGGAAGGACATTCATGAAATGGGATGGGACGATCAGTCACAACAAGCGTTAGCTTTTTATCAGCAAGTAATTGATTCACAACATAAAGACTTCGATAAGAAGGAATGTTCATGAAAAGAAAAAGTGGTCGTTTTCAATTTTTTCAATTTAGTATCATTGGTGTTAGTAATGCACTAATTGATATCGGTGTGCTTAACTTACTGTTATTGCTATTCCATACTAAAAAGTCTGCTATGCTTCTCTTATACAATAGTATCTCTTATTGCCTGGCAATCTTAAATAGTTACATCTGGAATGCATCGATTACCTTTAACCACACTTCAAAGGGGAGTTCTTATCAACGTATTACTTTTTTTATCCAAGCATTAATTAGTTTAGGAATTAGTAATCTCGTTTTCTTGGGAGCTAATTCCTTATTTGCTATACTGGACATGCCAAATTGGTGGCGATATAATCTTTCCAAAGCCTTAGCAATGGTTTTATCCTCTTTAGCTAGTTTTTTTATGATCAAGTATATGGTATTTAAAGATTACAAAAAATGAATACTAAACTAAAGGAGGAATTGACATGGACTTTTATTTATCAGAAGGTGGCGTTCGGACCGTTTTACCATTCGGAGAATTAGACATATCAGGGAATGAAGAATTGGGTTACCGCCCGTTCCAATTAATGGTTGCTTCTGTTGCAGGATGCAGTGCTTCAGTATTTCGCAAAGTACTGGATAAAAAAAGAATTTCGATTGATGATTTAAAGATATCAGCGGAGACCGAAAGATCACCAGATGAAGCAAACAAGATTACATCGATTCATCTTAAGTTTGTTGTAAAAGGTGTGGGTCTGAAAAAAGATCAAATTGAAAAGAGCATGGAAATTGCACGAAAGAATTGTTCGATGATTCGAACGATTGAAGATAGTGTGAAAATTACCGAAACACTTGAAATCGTGAATTTAAGTAATTAGTACGCATAGTTTTCGTTTCTTTTGTAACACTAAGGGGAAAAAGGAGCGAAAACAAATAATGGAGAAACTCGGTCTTTCTGTCATTTTATGTTTAATGATGCTAACAATCCCGCTAATTGCAGAGTCTAAAGAGGACAAACAAGACGATCTCGTATCAATCAAAAATGAAAACACCTATAAACAAATGTCGGAAGAAGATACGTCGATCGAACCGAGTAAATTAGTAAAAGAACTCTTAGAGGATGTAAATGTGGAGATTGATAATCCACAGTTAATCAAATCGTTGAATGAATCGACCATTAACCCGTCACCAATTGCTTTTGGTTATCGTGCTAATGTATATCTTGGACATTGGCCTTTATCGTATCAGTCAGAATCCTCTGAGATTAAGTGGGATTTTCAAACAGTTAATACGAATGAAGTGAATAATGTTAATGGTGAGAAGAATGAGGAGATTTTTTATTATCAAATAGAGGAAAAACATGTGGAAGGTGCACTGACAGCAAAAGTGGACCAAACCGATCAGATTAAACAAATGATTTTACAAAAAGCAAGAGATCAGCATGACCTTCCACTAACCTTTCATGCCGTGGTCGGAAAAGAAACAAAGCTAAGTAAGACATATACTGTCCCAACTTCAAAAATTGGGATCTTAAAAGCCAATATGCCAGTGGTAAAGGATGAAGGACAAGTCATCCTCGGCGAAGTATTCCTAGAATTAAAAGGCTCAAAAAAGAATCTCGTTATTAAAAATGTTACCAAACAGGAAATCGGAGCATATATCCCGATAGCAAATCACCTCACTTTTACATTTGAGACGAAATAACGTATAATGCATGCATTTCTCATAATAAAAAGAGGGATGCATGCATTTCTATTTGTAATAAAGTGAAACATATATATCCCTAGCTATTATCGTAAAATGTGCACTAACTTTGAAGTGGGCGGCCTCCGTTAGATATTCACTCGACAACTTCAGTATCAAGTAACATGCGGGCTTTTTATTTATATCAATCATTATTGCATGGTTAAATCAGACAAAAAAACATCATGCTAACTGTAAAAAGCGCTGTAGAACAAATCTAAAGCGGAGGAAAAATGTGGAGACTCCTGTTGGAATAGCATGAGCTGAAGCCATGCCAGTGGAAAGCGAAACATTATTCTGGAGCTTCTCCTAGCAGTCACAAACTTTCAGAATGATTGCTCGGACTAACAGATAGTACCTTGTGTGTACTACTTAGGATTTAGTCTACTTAGGGAGAGGAAGTATAAAATTCGGGTGTTTGTCTAGCTCCGAGTGCCCTACGCTTTTCTTATTAAGAAAGTGCTAGACATGTTTGTTTTTTTCAATTAGGATGAGTAGGGGAAGTTGGAAAGGGGTGTTGTTGTGAGCAACGGAGAGAAAATAAAAGAGCTTCGCATGCAGCTCGAGCAGTTTATGGAACGTTTAGATCATTTGGATCCGGAACAGACGTCCATTGAAGATGTTGATCAGCTAATTCAGATGATCGAAAAAATAGAAAAAGATCTTGGTTAAAGAAAAGAGGGAGAGGGAAACAGTATGGAATGGATAGTTGTCGTTTCAGTTATTGTCATGCTTGCCCTAAGTTTGTTAAGAGTTCATGTTATTTTTGCAATTATTATTGCTGCGATAGTAGCTGGGCTGATGGCGGGTATGAATATTCAGGATACAGTTAATCTCTTAATTGAGGGGATGGGTGGTCAGGCAAGCACAGCGTTAAGTTATATTTTACTCGGTGTATTTGCAGCTATGATCAGTTATACGGGAATTACTTCAATATTAGTTCGATCTTTAATTAAAGTACTAACTGGTAAAAAAACAATGCTAGTATTAGCAATTGCAGGTATTGCTTCATTATCTCAAAATGCTGTACCGGTACATATCGCATTTATTCCAATTTTAATACCACCATTATTAAAATTATTTGATCAAATGCAATTGGATCGACGTGCAGTAGCGACTGCTTTGACATTCGGTCTTAAAGCACCTTACGTTATGATTCCTTTAGGGTATGGTCTTATTTTCCATGAAACAATTCAGAGTGGAATGAGCAATAATGGAATAGATATTACAGTAAGAGAAATTGCTTTATCGTTGTTATTACCAGGTATCGGTATGATCATAGGTTTACTAATAGCGGTATTTATTAGCTACCGTAAACCTCGTGAAGCGAAGCAATGGTTGCCAACTGATGGGATAAGCAAGGATGCACAGGAAAATATTACCTTTAATTATACGCACGGTTTAACAATTTTAGCCATTTTAGCTGCCTTAGTTGTACAAATTTTCACCGAAAGTCTTGTGATTGGTGCGTTGACAGGTGTGATTTTAATGGTGTTATTCTTTGCCGTACCATTACGAGAGGGAGACGCATTTGTTCAACAAGGTGTCGGTATCATGGGGACGATCGCCTTTGTTATGCTTGTTTCTTCCGGTTTTGGACATATTCTTCAGGAAACAGGTGCGGTAGATGAGTTAGTGGCTTCATCATCTGATATGCTAGCTGGCAATCAGGCAATTATCGCCTTTATTTTATTGTTAGTTGGTTTAGTCATTACATTAGGAATAGGTTCTTCCTTTGGTACGATACCGATTATCGCAGCACTCTATGTTCCGATTTGTATGGCAGCAGGATTTTCGCCAATGGCTATAGCCGTATTGATTGGTACTGCAGGTGCACTAGGGGATGCTGGTAGCCCTGCCAGTGATAGTACATTAGGTCCGACATCCGGATTAAGTGCTGATGGGAAACACCACCATATTTGGGATACATGTGTACCAACCTTTTTACACTTTAATATTCCATTGTTTTTATTTGGATGGATTGCCAGCATTATTTTATAAAATCATAGGATATGAACACCATTTTTACTTAAACTAAAAATAAAAAAGGTGATCATATGAAGAAAATAGTCGTAATGGTAATGTTATTCTTGCTGGTTATCCCTATGGAGGCTGGGGCAGTCAGCTATGGTTGGGGATATAAAAAAGGTACGAATCAACAACCACCGGACGTAGGGAAGTACAAGCAAATATTAGAAAAGCATCAAAGCTATTACATGGATCCATCTGGTGACAAACATGTTTATTTAACATTTGATAATGGTTATGAAGCTGGTTTCACAGAGCAAATTTTAGATGTATTGCAAGAAAAAGAAGTACCGGCAACCTTTTTCTTAACTGGTCATTATGTCAATGATCAACCGGAATTAGTTCGTCGTATGTTGGCGGATGGCCATATTGTTGGAAATCACTCTGACGGTCATCTCGATTTTACCGAAATATCAAAGGAAAGATTTACGAAAGATGTCACCGACTTAACAAATAAAATTAAGAAATTAGATGATTCAGCAGTTGTTCAATATATCCGCCCTCCTAGTGGGACATTTAACGAAGATTCCTTAAGTTGGGCAAATGAACTAGGCTATACTCATATTTTTTGGTCATTAGCATTTGTGGATTGGAATAAAGGATCAGAAAAAGGTTGGAAACATGCTTATGAACAAGTGATGAATCAGATTCATCCTGGTGCAATCATCTTAATGCATACTGTTTCTAAGGATAATGCTGATGCCTTGGAGCATTTGATTGAAGATTTAAGGGAACAAGGTTATCAATTCAAAAGCTTAGACGATCTCATGTTAAAACAGATGCTTCCTGAGGAACTAATCGGATTCACTAAAAGTGCCCGATAAAAGGGAAAAAGTGCCCGATTAAAACGAAAACCCCGTTTGGTTTATCTAAACGGGGTTTTGTTTATTCCTCATCTTCTAATACATTATAGGCCATATCGAATAACATGAGTTGGCTATCCAATAAAGTACCGTTTGTTTGATATCTGACACGTGAATAGCTGCCATCTTGTGCCTGGACTCTTGTTTTGGCAGTATCTTTAAGTGTAATGTCAAGAATGGAAAGAATTCTTGATTTGATTCTCCCTTCAAAAATCGGGAACATTAATTCTACACGCTTAACCATGTTCCTTGTCATTAAATCAGCAGAAGATAAGAAGATTTTCTCTTCTCCATTATGATGGAAATAGTAAATACGACTATGTTCTAAAAACCTGCCGACAATACTTTGGACCTCGATATTATCACTGACACCAGAGATTCCCGGACGTAAACAGCAAATCCCTCTTATGATCAGATTAATTTTTACTCCAGCCTGTGAAGCTTGATAAAATTTTTGAATTAAAGGCTTATCGGTTAATGAATTCATCTTGGCAATAATCCGACCATTTCCATGACGTTTATGAAATTCAATTTCCTTGTCAATATAATTCATGATGTCGCTGCGGATATCGAAAGGTGACATCGATAAATGATGGTAAGTCGGTTTTTCAGTATAACCACTTAAATAATTAAAAAAATTAGTCGCATCTACACCGAATTTCCGTTTAATCGTGAGATAGGACATATCAGTATAAAACTTTGCTGTTTGGTCGTTGTAATTACCTGTTCCTAGATGAACGACGCGTTCAATTCCTCGTGCCGTCTTACGGACAATAAGTGTGATTTTGCTGTGTGTTTTTAATGAAATCATACCATAAATAACATGACAGCCTGCTTTTTCTAATTCCTTTGCCCACTGGACATTATTTTCTTCATCAAACCGTGCCTTTAATTCGACTAGAACGGTAACTTGTTTACCGTTTTCTGCCGCTCGCTTTAATCCTGCTATGATCGGGGAACCACCACTGACACGATATAAGGTTTGCTTAATCGCTAATACTTCTGGGTCATCCGCGGCATCACGAATCAAGTCTACGATTGGTTCAAACGATTCATATGGATGGTGTAAAAATAAATCCCTTTTTCTTACAGCCTCAAAGACATCTTCATCCTCATGAATATCCTGAGGAGGTTGAGGGATTAATGTTTCGTATATTAAATGCTCGTGCTCTTTTTTTACATGACCATAAAAATCCTGTAAAAACGTCAGATCAAGCGGTCCATTGATAATGTATAAATCTTTTTTATGAATTTCAAGCACATGGAGTAAAAATTCAACCATATCGGGGTTATTTTCGCGTGCATCTACCTCCAGGCGGACAGCAGCTCCCCATTTTCTTTTCTTTAATTCTTTCTCAATTTCTTTCAAAAGGTCACGTGCACCCTCTTCATGAATGGTCATATCAGCATTTCGTGTGATTCGAAACGTGGTGGTAGACAGCACATGGTAACCAGTAAAAAACTTATGAATGAAATAACGAATCAAATCTTCCAACAATATATACTGTTGATTATCACCAATTGCAATGAATCGATCTAGTAAAGCGGGAACTTGTACAATCGCTGTTTTTACTTGCTGATGTTCCAAATCGTAAACATCTTCAAGTTGTACGGCGAGATTTATTGATTTATTTAATAACATTGGGAAAGCTCGATACGCATCAATCGCCATTGGAGTTAATACTGGGAATATTTCTTCTTCAAAGTAATTCTCCAATTTATTGATTTCTTGGGGATTTAAGTCCTCCATATCTACAATGTAAATCTGTTCCTTCTTTAGCTGTGGTAATAGCTCTTTATATAAATCATATTGTTGTTCAACAAGTTCATGGTTAAAGCTAGAAATTCTTGATAATTGTTGTTTAGGCGTTAATCCTGATTTATTATCTGGCCGGTTGAACCCGGCTTTCACTTGATCTTTTAAACCTGCGACTCGTACCATGAAAAATTCATCTAAATTAGAAGAAAAGATAGCAAGGAAACGTAACCTCTCTAATAAAGGATTCGTTTCATCATCCGCCTCTTCAAGTACTCGTTTATTAAAGGAGAGCCAACTTAACTCACGATTGTTGTAATAAGCTGGTAGTTCTAAATCCCTTTCTTGTTTGACAGTTGACATCAATCATCATCCTTTTTCGACAATCTCTACCATTATCATAACGTTTCACAACCAATATTTTGTTAATGAAACGTAAATCTTTTGTAAATTCATCTTTTACAATACAAATTTCAACTCAACATCTTTTTTAATCGCCTTCTCGACATGTTTCTTTTGTTTCTCAGATTGATACTCTTCGGGCTTGGCATCACCATCACAATGTAATGTTATCGTCAAGGAGTCATTATGGTTGTCGCAAGTTATTTGTTTAACTACCTGACGCTTGGTAGCATCTAAACAATAACTAAATTTTAATAACGCCCCTAAATGACGCAGCTTTTTTTGTTCTTCCTTTAGAAACCATTTTTTATAAGGTTTGATAAATTGTTTAAATACCGTTTTGTTTTTGTAGGAAGCAATTAATGCCAGTTGCAGGCGATCCTTGTGCATTAAGCCATCGATAGTTCGATTAGCTAGTAAGTAAAAGGTGTGCTGTGCACTTGATTCAGCATCGATATAATCCCCGAGATGGCATAAATAGCTTGCTCTTTTTAATAATGTCCAATCCTTTTTTGTTAAATGCAGAAGACCATTTTCTTTTAAATAATCAAAAAGTATACGCGTCAGGTACTGGACATGCAAAATTTGTTTCGGATCTAGGTCAAAATCATTGATCAGCTCTTGAATGCTATCCTCTAACACATTTGGAAAAAGGATAGATCCCATCTCCTTTGATAGTTGTTCATAAAAGACACCGTCACGAAGACCTTTTCGACTTAATATAAAACAGTCTGCCTGCATCATTTTATATAAACTGTGGAACACTTCAATAGCAGGTATAATAATATCTGCTCGGTCTTTTGATAATCCTTCTACTTTTGGTAATTTATCTGGCTTAAGTGATGTTAAATAGTTACTAACCTGGATAATATCCGTATCATACATTTTATATTGATGGAGACCAGCCAGCGGATACTCTTTCAAGTTTTGATCAATTTGCACAAGGTTCCGGGCACTTCCCCCGATCGCAATCAAGGGGACCTCGCGATTACGTAACCAAGGTAATGTGGCAAACTGTTCAGTTAAATAATTTCGCAATGCTAGCAATTCCTGGTTAGTAGGGATTTCTTTCGCAAAAAATTCTTTTAAGGTTAAAGCACCAAAAGGAAAACTATGTGACTCAATTAATTCTCGATTTTCAAAATAGGTAACCTCTGTACTGCCACCGCCAATATCAACGGTGATACCTGTTTCAATAGAAGTGGAATTGACAACTGCCAAATAGCCGTAGTAGGCTTCCTCTTCTTCTGATAAGATCCTGATTGTCATGGTTGTTTGTTTTTCTACTTGGATCAAAATTTCCTCTTGATTCTCTGCCTGTCTGATTGTCGCAGTCGCGACACAAACGACCTCCTGCAATTCATATGTTGCTAATACATCTTGAAAGCTCTGAAGTGTTGCAATTAATCGTTTGATACCAGCCGAATTTAACGTATTATCTGTTTCTAAAAATGTACGTAGTCTGGCAACTGCTTTGACGTTTTCTACTTCTTTTAATCTGCCGCCTTTTTCTCTTAAATAGATTACTAGCCGCATTGTGTTAGAACCAATGTCGATGATGGCATAATATTGTTTTTGCATGTAATCACCCTATTATTGTTGTGAATTTTTCTATATTGTACCATAATAGAGTGAAAACTCTGAAATATTGGAAGGAGTTATGCTAGTGTGGCAAGAAAAAATAGAACTTGGAATGCCTTATGATTTTGATTATCTACTATTTCGGTTAGAGATGGATAAGTTGAATTATGTCGATTTCAAGAAGCGATCCGTGTTAGTACCATTAAGAATTGGTCAGGAAAAACATGTCGTAACCGTGACAGCAACTGGTACAACAGCAAGCCCCAGTTTTTTAATAGAAGGACAAGATACAGCACGAAAGAAAGACTTACTTGTCCAAATAGCTGATATATTTGCTTGGGATCAGGATTTACGATTGATTCAGCAGTTTTTCGCCGATACAGATTTAGCGGGCTTGTTTGAAGCCTATCCAGCAACACCATTGATTCGAGAATTTGATCCGTTTAGTAATTTGGTTAAAACGATTATTCATCAGCAACTAAATATGGCGTTTGCCCAAACATTAACCGCAAGATTTGTGACAACCTATGGCGAGCAAATTGACGGTGTCTGGTTTTATCCGACAGCTGATAAGGTAGCAACCATTCCTTATCAGGAACTGCAAGATATGCAATTTAGTAGACGAAAAGCAGAATATGTTATTGATACCGCGAAGAGAATTGTTGCAAAAGAGCTTAGTCTAACTTCATTTTATGACAAAAGTGATCAAGAAGTGATGCAACAATTAACTAAAATTCGCGGAATTGGCGCCTGGACTGTCCAAAATTGGCTGATGTTCTCACTGGGTAGACAAGACCTTTTTCCATCGAGTGATATCGGCATTCAAAACGCATTAAAACTTCATTTTGGTCTGGAAACTAAACCAACTGCAGCCAAACTTGACGAATGGAATCAAGCATGGAAACCTTATCGGTCTTATGCGGCCATGACATTATGGCGCAGTATTGAAGAAGGTTAAGAAGGTATGTTGACCATTAATTGTTTATACGTGTTTGCTTGTTCTTTATCTCCCTTTGCTAAATAGCTTTTGTAAAGGTATTGAATCGGAGCAGGATCTTCTGGCGCTAATTCCATTTCCCACTCAAAACAAGCAATTGCTTGGTCATACTGTTCCAGATCGAAGTAGATTTCACCTAAGGCAAATTGCTGGTCTGGATTATCTGTTAATTTTTCCATTTTCCTTAACTTCTGTATGATTGGTAGCTCAGTATCTTGTAGTGATGTGATGATTTCGTTTAAAGGTAGATGCTGTAACAGCTTTTTGATCGTTAAATGGAGAACTCTTTCTAGCTGTGCAGCATCTTCTTTGTATAAGGTCAGTAAAGTTTCTAATAAGGGTTGATAATCCTTAGCTAATTGCTCGGTAGAAACAGCGTCAAGAACCCTCTCGAACAGTTTTCGATCTTCAATCGCTTCGTCATGGTGAACATAATACCGTAAAATGGCTTGATAACCATCCAGTTTTACGAGCTTTTCAATGATTTCTTTTGGTTCAGGATATTCAACTAATAGTTGTTCCCATAAGCTAATTTGGTCTTGTTTAGCAAGTAGTTCCTGGGCTAACTGATCGATATTTTCTATAGCCTTTAAGGATGAACAATTCGTGTAGAGGAGACAGAGTTGATCAAATTTTCGATTATCTATATGATATTGTTGGATTATAGATTTTATGACAGTGTCAGGGAAATTTTGCTCGAAATAAACAGATTCTAAATAGAGAGGGTCTGACCATTCGATTGTAAGTTGATCAATGTTTTGGTATTGGTCTTTATATTTTTGGAAGTCAAAATGATGCAGCATATCTTTGGCGAACGTGTCGTGTGGACGTACTTGCCCATAATTGACAAGAATTCGGAATGCTTTCTTTAACTGGCCGTTCCTTCGGTAGTTGTAAAATGTCTTCTTGCAGAGGGCCTGGATCTTCTTTTCATTGACATAGTTATCGAACATCGCCAGTACATAGAGCATTTCTATTTCGTTGTATTTGTTTGTTAGTTTTTGTACCATTTGATTATTGGAAGTAAGGCGATATGCATGGTCTTCATTAAGCAGTGCTTTGGTTAATGGATGATCAGCAGAAAATGTATGGCCGTGTTGGAGAGCATTTTTTAGAAAGGATTGCATTCGTATAGAAGTCGTTTTTTTTGCGTTAATATAGCGGTCTTTGTAAAAAAATAAATAATAAGATTGATTTTTTTGACCGGTAGCTTCTACAATCTTTGCTTGTTTATATATGGTCAATTGTACTACATCAAAACGCATTGTCTTTTTATTATGCATTAACTCGATAGTTGTCATCAATGAAACAACTCCTTTTTATTACGGATTAATTCTAGTGTAGCATAAATCATCTGATGGCAAAAGAATGTTGTGAATGTAAATTCTTTGTAATGATTTCTTGCAAAGTATAAGCAGTTGTCTCGTTATATGATATGATAAACGAAAAGCTCACTAGGAGGATCTCTGTGATAAAAGAAATTTTATGGTCGATACTCTTAGCCATATTACTTGTGTTTATTCCTTTCGGTTCTGTGATATAAAAAATATAGAGTAAGCGTGCAATCTACTTTGGTGGGTTGTTTTTTTATGGATAAAATTTTTTTTGAGCAAAGATCTTGAAAGTCAAAGAAGGTCAGATTATAATAATAGACATGAAAGGTCAAATATAGTCAAAGTCAAAACTGACCTTATTTAAAAATTGAAGGAGGAATAACATATGAAATGCCAACAATGTGGTATTCATCAAGCAATGATAAATGTAAACCTTCGATTTAATGATCAAACCGAATCTTTACATGTTTGTGAATCATGCTTTCAAGATATAAAAAATCAAATGAAAAATCCATCTGGTATGTTTGGGGGACAAGACTTTGAAAACTTCTTTGCTGGAGGAACAAATGATTCCAACCAAGCACATGCCAAAACACATACAAGACAAGGCGGAAAAGGTAATGGTCTTCTAGATCAATTAGGTAAAAACCTGACAGATGCCGCAAGAGCAGGACTAATTGACCCAGTAATTGGACGTGACCAAGAGGTTAAACGTGTAATTGAAACCTTAAACCGTCGTAACAAAAACAACCCGGTCTTAATTGGGGAACCTGGTGTTGGTAAAACGGCAATCGCAGAAGGGTTAGCCCTAAAAGTAACAGAAGGAAACGTGCCAACAAAACTATTGGACAAAGAAATTTACATTCTGGATGTAGCGTCATTAGTCGCGAATACCGGAATTCGTGGTCAATTCGAAGAGCGTATGAAACAACTAGTATCCGAACTACAAGAACGTCAAAATGTCATCCTTTTTGTTGATGAAATTCACTTACTTGTAGGTGCAGGAACGACAGAAGGCTCTCAAATGGATGCCGGAAACATTTTAAAACCAGCATTGGCTCGAGGCGAATTACAATTAATCGGTGCGACCACATTAAAAGAGTACCGTCAAATTGAAAAAGATGCAGCATTAGAGCGTCGTTTCCAACCTATTATGGTCAAAGAGCCGTCATTAGATGAAGCGGAGCAAATTTTGCAAGGCTTGAAAGAACGCTATGAAAAATATCATCAAGTAAGTTATTCTGATGAAGTATTACGTGCTGCCGTAACGTTGTCTAAACGTTATATCCAAGACCGCTTCTTACCAGATAAAGCCATTGATTTAATTGATGAAGCAGGTGCACGTCTCAACCTTGATGTAAGTGAGTCAGATCACGAAGCATTGCAGAAACGTCTTGATGAAATAGGCCAAGAAAAAATGGAAGCAGCCGAAAAAGAAGACTATGAACGTGCAGCTAACTTAAGACATCAAGAGATCAAACTAGAGAAAAAATTAGCAGAAACAAAAGAAGCGCCAAAAGCAGACGTAACAGTCGAAGATATTCAATTAATCATTGAAGAGAAAACTGGAATTCCAGTCCGCAAAATCCAGGCAGACGAACAATCCAAAATGAAAAACTTAGCGGACAACTTAAGTCAAAAAGTAATTGGCCAACAAGTTGCAGTTGATAAAGTAGCCAAAGCGGTTCGCCGTAGTCGTGCTGGTTTGAAATCTAAACATCGTCCAATTGGTTCCTTCCTATTTGTTGGACCAACTGGTGTTGGTAAAACAGAATTAACAAAAGCACTAGCTGAAGAACTATTTGGTACAAAAGATGCGATGATTCGCCTTGATATGAGTGAATATATGGAAAAACACACCGTATCAAAAATTATCGGTTCACCGCCAGGCTATGTAGGGCATGAAGAAGCAGGACAATTAACAGAAAAAGTTCGTCACAATCCGTACAGCTTGATTCTCTTAGACGAAATCGAAAAAGCACACCCAGATGTACAGAACATGTTCCTGCAAATCATGGAAGATGGTCAGCTAACTGATAGTCATGGCAGAACGGTAAGTTTTAAAGATACCGTAATTATTATGACAAGTAACGCTGGTACAGGAGTGAAGAAAATTACGGTTGGTTTCAACAGTGACAACAATGAAGCTGTTTCAACACTAGAAAACTTAAGCAGCTATTTCAAGCCAGAATTCTTGAACCGTTTTGATGCGATCATTCCGTTCAATGAATTAGAACAAGAAGATCTACTTCAGATTGTAGATCTTATGATCGCAGAGTTAAGTGTACAATTGAAAGAATCTGACCTTGAAATAACAGTCAGTGATGAGGCGAAGAAATTCCTAGCTGATAAAGGTTATGACCCTCGCTTTGGTGCACGTCCACTACGTCGTGTCATCCAAGATAAAGTAGAAGACGGCATAACAGATCTTGTCTTGGAAGAAGAAGATGTAAAACAAATAGAGATCGTGTTTGAAAACGAAGATATCGTTGTGAAGAAAAGCGCTAGCTAGTATTTAGCTAGTGCTTTTTCTTTAAAATAAGAAAGTATATAATTCGCGGTATCAACGCATTTGTAAGCAGAGTAGCCATTTTGAAATAGCTTGTACAGGAAACCATCGCTGCGGCTGTCCACTTCCCTTTCCACGGGATTTTCGCCTAAGCTAACTTTGGTAAGTAAAGAGCACTTACCAAAGTGGATCTTAGTCGAAAATCATCCCGTAGGAGTGGAAGTGGACGGCCTCCGCTATGAAACTGTTCTACAACGTTTGTGACTGCTAACTTCTCGAGCTTTCTTAACCTGTGTCATAAAATTGGAATGTCAGCGAGTACATTCATTGTAGAGCATACATTAGCCTAGGCGTCCACTTCGACTCCTGTGGGATCAGCGTGATCTGAAGATCCACTTTTGTAAAGCGATCTTCTTTACAAAAGTTAGCTGAAGACAGGCCCCACGGAAAGCGAAGTGGGCAAGCCGGAGCGGTTGTTACTCCTATTATTTATGTCAAAATAACTACTTTGGACAGGACCGGGTGGGCTTTCCCGGTTTTTCTTACGTAAAGTTTTGATGAAATTATTTAAAAATGTATTGATTCCCTTTGACTGGTGGATTCCATACTTTTTTGGTTATGGAGCAGAAGAAAGAGTGGATAGATACCAGCAAATGTTTGGAGATACACACTCATTTTTACCGGAAATCAATGGAATTGTTCCGAATACACTTCATGTTATCTTTCATTCACTGTTATTGCTTTGTATTATCTTAACAATCTATATTAGCTTCACCACTAAGAAAAAAAATCATCTCGCATAAATGTGGGATGATTTTTTTTGTTTACATAATCGGAAAGTGGCCATAAAAAGTTTAGAAGTGGCCATAAAACCATGAAAAGTGACCATATAATCACGAAAAGTGGCCATAAAAATTTAATCTATTCAAACTTTTTGTACTTCTCTGTGTCTAATAGATAAGATAGAAAAAGAAAAGGGGGGGCATTGTAATGACAGATGTCACCAAAAAGGATTTTCGCAAAAACAATGATGCGTTCGTGTACATCATCACTACATACCGTGCAGATTTGTTTCGCACTGCGATGGCCTTTTTGAAAAATAAAGAAGAAGCATTAGAAGCGATACAGGAAGTAACTTTCCGTGCTTATAAGAAACGTAAGCAGCTAAGGGACATTCGTTATGTCAAAACATGGCTGATTCTGATCATGATTAATTACTGTAATGATGTCTTGAAAAAATCCAAGCGACTAACAGATGACCGCATGCTTAAACACAAAGCCTCCGTAGACAATTCTAAGAGTATTTGGCTAGAAGATGCGATTCATCATTTGAAAAAGGCAGATCAGGAACTGATTTATTTAAAGTATTTCCATGGTATGACATTTCCGGAATTGGCTGAGCAATTAAAGATACCAGAAAGTACGGTAAAAACTAGAATTTACAGTGCATTAGAAAAGTTAAAACGTCAATTGGCAGACGAAGGAGGGGAGCTATAATGAAAAAGAAACTGGACGAGTGGAAAAAGCAATATGATGCTTTAGAAGTAAGAGATCATGAGTTGGACCAAGCAATTGAGGCAGGTATGCAAAAAGCAGTAAAGCAACAATTTTGGAAAAGGTGGGGGATTACTCCAGTTGTAACAGTAGCGATTATCTTACTGTCATTTATAACGATCATTAATGCATCTCCTACGTTTGCCGCACAAGTAGCGAAGTACCCCGGAATGGATAAATTGATCGAGTTCGTTCAATTTGATAAAGGGCAGAAAGCAGCGATCGAGAATGATTATTTTCAAGTGATCGATAAGTCCGTAACCCAAGGTGATCTTACACTAACAGTAGATGGAGTGATTAGAGATGAAAATGGGCTTGTTCTGTTCTATACAGTTTCAAGTGAAAAAGAGCTAGATAGAGTTCGACTCGAGGAAAGTCTGATTACTAATGTTAATGGCAGAGAACTCGCATACCAATCTAAGGATTACAGTCCTCAAGATGAAAACCGAGGAACTGTGGAATATTATACGGATGACCCTATCCGATTTGATGATTTTACCTTTACAACAGAAGTAGTTGGAGTCGAAACATTAGATAATGGTGTCGGCAATCAATTAAGGGAAACTATTTCGATTGATTTCCATGCGGAAAATACTAAAGAATCGATTCAGTATCAGGTGGACGAAACAGTCAAGATAGAAGGTCAGAAGATCCATATCGATTCTGTAACGATTCAACCACTTCGAACAACGGTTAATCTCTATGCAGATCCTGAAAATGATATGCGAATACTTGCCATTGATGATATTGCACTTGTTGATGAAAAAGGAGAAGAATGGACAGGTATCCAAAATGGTATGACAGCAAGTGGAACCATCGAGGATGAGAATTATGAAGTCTATTTGCAAAGTAATTATTTTGAACAGCCAGAATCATTAGCACTCACTTTTTCTAAAGTACAGGCTGTTAACAGAGATGAGGATTATTTCCGCTTTGATTTGGAAAAGGAACAAATTCTTCATGACCCATATGATAAGTTTTATGATCTGACATATGAAAGTGGGTGGCTGTCGATCTCAATGGATAAAATGGAAAACTATTATATGGATCCTTTTGGTGAGATCTTGGACTTGGATGGAAACGTAATGGAGCAAATTAGATCAAGTTCCAGTCATCAATCAAATCAAAAAACAACTACCTTTAAAAAAGCAATCCAAACCGACGAAAGAATTATCGATATTAAATTGAGTGGCTATCCCAACTGGATAGAGCAGAAAGTGGCAATACCGCTCAATTAATCTATAAAGAAAAAGCACGATTGGCAGTCTATTGACGAACCAACCGTGCTTATTATCAGGATATTACTTTATCTGTATGAAAGAATGAATCATTTGATTACTGAAACATGACTTTAAATGTTAAAATGATGCATGTGAACAGGTTTGGATTTTTTCTTTTAGGGCGATTCATGAAAAGATCCTCCTTAATAAGTATTTATTGAAACATAAGCTTAAATGTCAAGATAACACAAGTAAAAATGTTCGGGTTTTGCATTCTTTTACTATTCAATGTAATACCCTCCCGCCTTGTCTTTTAGGTTATAGTAACATTAACACGGTCTTTTTCACTGGAAAACGAACCTGTAAGAACATGTAACAGACTTTTTCTTAAGAATGAATGAATCTAAAATTAGGTATAATAATAAATAAAAAAAAGGGAGCGCTTTTCTCCATGATTTTTCAGCAAAATGAATATGATCGCTTAAAAAGAGTGATTGTCTGTCCACCTAAATACATGGAAATCAAAAATGTTATCAATGAAACGCAAAAATTTTATGAAGATGAAAATATTGATGTGAAAATCGCAATGGAGCAGCATGAACGTTTTGTTCAAACCTTGAAGCGGTTCGATATTGAAGTGATCGAACTAATGACAGATTCTAAGCTGAACGAACAAGTCTTTACGAGAGATATTGGATTTGCGGCTGGGGATACATTATTTACTTGCGAGATGGGGCGTAATATAAGAAAGCCTGAAATAGATGTTTTACAACTATTCCTTGACCATGAGAATTTGCCTTATACTCCATTGACGACACGTTCCATTGAAGGTGGGGATGTGGTTGTTGCCGATGAGAAAGTTTATATAGGGAGAAGCCTTCGCACTACAACAAAAGCGATTGAAGATTTGCAAAGACAGTTACCAGATAAAGAAGTCGTTGCTGTGGAGATTCGTGAAGATATTTTGCATTTGGATTGTTGTTTTAATTTAGTAAGTGATAAAGTAGGACTTATTTATAATGATGCCTTTAATGAGCAGGAATGTAACATGCTTCACAATGAATATGATTTGATTGAAGTCACTGATGATGAACAGTTTACGCTAGGTACCAATGTTTTTTCTATCGGAGATGGTAAAATCATTTCATTGCCCGAAAATAAACAGGTGAATAAGCAGTTAACGGAAAAAGGCTTTGAAGTTATGGAAGTACCTTTTTCTGAAATTATTAAATCTGGAGGTTCTTTCCGCTGTTGTACACTGCCAATACAACGACAAAAATAATTCAAAATATGCCGTTGTCGTAACGGATTAGTTATAGGGAGAAAGCAAAAAGGAGTGCAAATCGATGGTTTTTCACACTCCTTTTTTTCATTGTTTTAACATGATAATTCTAATTTTTATTTTTGGTGGTTTTACAAGTGAAAAGCTAATAACGGATAGTATGAATCTCTATAAATTACACAACCTAAAATTAATTATTTTAGGGAGGGTTAATTATGCCAGAAAAAGCATCAATTACGTCATCAGAATTAGGAACATTATGGCTTACATATCAAGAAAAAACAATGATTTTACGAGTGTTAGAGTATTTGATAGCAAAAGCAGATGATGAAAAAGCCAAGGATATTATGACAAATTTGCATGAAGAACTTGAAATATATGTTGGTAAAATAGTTCAGATATTTGAAGAGGAAGGTGCTGTTATACCAGTTGGATATACAGCACAAGATGTAAATAAGGATGTCCCAAAGCTATATGATAATGGGTTTGACATTATGTTTGTCCGCCTTTTAAACGAGATCAGTATAGGATTACATTCATTAAATATGACAATGACGTTTCGAGAAGATATAAATATGTTTTTTGAAGACCTTACTGCTCTCACCCAAAAGTATTTCAGGATTTGCTCTCAATATTTGCTTGAAAAGGGGTTACTGATTAGAACACCTTACGTTTCAATGCCAAAATCAGTTGCGTTTGTTAAAGATAATAGTTATTTAGGTGGATTAGCTCTCAATCCATTTAGTCAAAAAAGAACATTGAACACGGTAGAAGTTTCTCACATTCATAAAGCTATTGAATCAAATCTTACAGGTTTACAATTGATTTTAGGTT
Source organism: Gracilibacillus thailandensis (assembly GCF_010994055.1). Taxonomy (NCBI): domain Bacteria; kingdom Bacillati; phylum Bacillota; class Bacilli; order Caryophanales; family Bacillaceae; genus Gracilibacillus; species Gracilibacillus thailandensis. The sequence continues at coordinate 20,811 of NZ_WJID01000071.1, forward strand.
TTGGACAGTGTGCAAATGATGTTGAGGTAAAAAAATACTTTAATGAGGGTGCAGAGCTTGCTAAAGGCATTATAAAAGAATTGAGTGAAGTAATGCTTCAAACAAACCTTCCAATTCCTCAAACGCCAGGAGGGAATCCAACTCGTTCAACGGTAGCACCGTTTTCTGATAAGTTAATGATGTATTGTACAAGTCTTTTTTGTAGCTTTTCTATGGGAAGCAATTCACTCGGAACTGCTTTTAGTTTACGAAATGATTTGCCAACAAAAAATACGATTTTCATGAAAGATATTTTTGAATATGCTCATAAGGGTGCGAAAATCATGATTAAAAATGGTTGGATGGAAGAGCCACCTCAAATGGAGGATCGTAAACAAAAGATGAATTGAGTGATATTGGGTGAGCGGTTATAAGAAACCTAAAAAACATGAGGCTTTACTATGGAGCATAGCATTTCCAGGGTTTGGTCAGTTCTTAAATAGAAGGTTAATTAAAGGGAGTATACTAATTCTTTTAGAATTTCTTGTAAATGTACAAAGTAACTTCAACTTAGCAATTTTATATTCATTTACAGGAGAAATACAAAAAGCCATTTATGTTACAAATTTTCAATGGCTTATGTTTTATCCTTGTTTGTATATGTTTTCCATGTGGGATGCATATAGGGATGCAGAAGGAGAAATAAATCCATATTCGTATATCCCCTTTGTATTTGGTGCTTTTTTTATAACAATTGGGTTGATTTTTTCAACAAAACTAAAAATAATGGGTGTCGTATTGGGTCCAGTAATTCTACCTATACTTTCTTTATTACTAGGTCTAACGATAGGATTTATCATTTATCACATTGTTCTAATTATTAATTATAGAAGACACTAACTGAAGAAGGCGTGATTTTAAAAGCTTCCTATGTATGATACTGTGTATTAACCAACAATTATTCGTACTAATGTTGTGGAATAATGTACTTAAAGTAAAGGGTAGCTTTAGTTGAACAAAACAATATAAAAAACAAAAACGATTGGGTATCATAATATCCAACCGTTTTTGTTTGCTATTTGTACTGTTTATTTATGGTGCTAAACAAACTATCTTTTTGTATGTTAGTTCATCTGTTTTTTGACATCTCCATGGAAACAGAGTTAGTTACCGTTATAGATATGCTTATTTATGGGCTTTTGGGATTATGTTCACAAGATAAGATTAGGTATCTAACCAACAATTTTCCACTTACAATGAATTAATAAAATTATGAAACTCTCTCTATATATAAAACGTATGTATCTTTAAGGAGGTGACCAATATGGACGTCATCATGATGCTTGCTCCGTTAATTATTATTCAATTTTTATTAATGATTGTCGCAATTATAGCCCTCTTAAAAACAGAACAAACAAATGGCCCCAAGCCAATGTGGGCAGCAATTATTATTCTAATTGGTTTTATTGGTCCGATTTTATTCTTTATTGTTGGAAGGAGACAATATTAAATGACAGTAATTGAAGTCGAAAAACTGACAAAAGCGTTTAAAGGCAAACCAATTGTGAAAGGACTTGATTTTCAGTTAGAAAAAGGCAGGTGTGTTGCACTGCTCGGTCCGAACGGTGCGGGTAAAACAACAACATTAAGAATGCTCTCTGGCTTGTTGAAGCCGACTTCAGGAATCATTAACTTTTCTAGGTCACAAAAAGGAGAAGATATTCGAAAATATATCGGCTATCTTCCACAATATCCGGTTTTCCACCCATGGATGACAGGGAAGGAATTTCTCGTTTATGTTGGTCAACTCGCACACTTAACAAAACAAGAAGCAGCAGAAAAAGCAGATCAACTCCTCCAAAAAGTAGCAATCTATGAATCTCGCAATCAACGAATCGGTAAATATTCAGGTGGTATGAAGCAACGACTAGGGATAGCTCAAGCGATGATACATAGTCCACAACTTCTTATGCTAGATGAGCCAGTTTCCTCACTAGATCCGATTGGACGTCGCGAAGTATTAACATTAATGGAAGAATTAAAAACACAAACAACGGTCCTTTTTTCCACACATATATTAGGAGACGCAGAAGAAATTTGTGATGATTTATTATTGATGCATCAAGGAGAAATACTCGAATCAGGATCGATTGAGGCATTACGACAAAGGCATCAATCCGCTAAATTTGAAATCGCATTGCGAGGTGATTCTGCTTCATATTTGGAAACGCTCCACGCTCTTTCATCAGTACAAGATATTTTTCAAGAAAAAGGAGAAGTCCATGTTGTCGTAGAAGATATCGAATCAGCTAGAAAAGAAATATTAACGAAAGTATTAGAAGAGGATTGGCCGCTTGAGAAGTTAGCGCTAAGTAAGACAACGCTGGAAGATTTATTTATGAAAGTGGTGAAAAAATAATGCAATGGATCACAATTTTTAAAAAGGAATTAGTAGAAGACTGGCGCAATTTCAAATGGGTTTGGGTACCACTCGTGTTCATCATCATTTGTATTATGGATCCATTGTCAACTTATTATTTGCCGCAAATATTAGATGCGGTTGGTGGTGTTCCAGAAGGAACCGTGATTGAAGGGCCAGAGCTGGGACCAACAGAGGCGATCATGTTCAGTTTGACAGAAATTAGTATGCTTGGTGTACTCGTCATTGTGGCGATCTCGATGGCAGTAATTGCAGGTGAACGAAAAAGTGGCGTAGCAGAATTAGTATTAGTCAAACCAGTAAGTTATTTCACCTATATTTCAGCAAAATGGGCAGCGAAATTACTATTAGTTTTTACAGCTTATTTAATTGGTATGTTAACAAGCTGGTACTATGTGAATCTTTTGTTTGGTGATCTAAGTGCGTCACAATTCATTGGGCTGTTTTTGTTTTATTTTATTTGGTTGATTTTTGTAGTAACAATAACTTTTCTTTATAATACGGTAGTTAAAATACCTGGACTTGTATTAACATTGTCGATTATAACGATTATGGCAATGTCAGCGATTAATCAGATTTTTTCTTTCCGGATGCCATGGTTTCCCAATAGTATTAGTGAGCACATCACTACTATGCTGGCAGAAGGAGCAATCCCGAATGACCTATGGGGAGCGGCTGGCATTACATTAGGGTTGTCGGTCATACTACTGGTCGCATCCAATTTTATTTTAAAAACGAAAGAAATGGCAGATTAGAGTTCGTGCATTCGGACTCTTTTTTTATTATAATAGAATCATGCAATACGGGGCATTAGCTCAGCTGGGAGAGCATCGTGCTGGCAGCGCGAGGGTCAGCGGTTCGAGCCCGCTATGCTCCATCATTTATGTGCGGACATTTATTCCGCTATTTCTATAAAAACACCTAGATTTTAAGGTGAAGTGGACATCTGTTCCGTTATTTCGGCAAAAAAGCGTTTAATAGAAGCATAATTACGCTGAATAAAGGAATAGATGTCCGTTACAAGTCATAAATCCTGCTTTTTTATGCTATATAATGGAACGAATGTCCGCTCGGTAAAGTTGTGTACAACTAATATACTATCCGTTAATCTGGTTGGGTAAGAAGTGCATTACTATTTTCCGTAAACCAATCCGTTGCATCTTGAAGCGTATCATGTAGTGGTCTAAAAGTGATACCTATTTCTTTCTTTGCCTTATCGGATGAGTATCTTTTACATTCGCATATTTCATAAATACCATTTACGGAAATGGCCATTTCTTTTTTCGTAATGACCGAAACTCGATCGACTATCCAGCCAAGTGTAAATGCAATGGGAACAGGAATATTTCGCTTGGGAGAAGGGATACCCGTTACTATTTCCAATTCCTTGGACAAATCTTTCAAATGTACATGGCGTCCAGCAACTAAAAAACGTTCACTTTTATTTACTTTCGTAATTGCTGCAACCATCGCCTCCGCCACATCCCTAACGTCAACAATATCAATACTGACATTAATGTTTCCTGGAAGACGTTTCTGCAAATAATCCAATATATATTTACCACCGCTTGTTGGCGCTGCATCAACTGGTCCCATCATCCAACCAGGTAGAAAAGTGATGACTGGAAGCGAATGACGAGCGCTGAATTCAGCGATTTTCCTATCGCTGATAATCTTACTTTTTGCATATAAAGTCATCGCATCTTCTGAATCTCTAATATCCTCTTCATTACTAGGAGTATTGTCAAGCCTCTTTTTAATAGTGTTACTGCTGCTTGTGTGTATGATTAATTTGACACCGTATTCTTTTGCTAATTCAAACAATCGAAGCGTATTGGTAATGTTTATTCTTTCTAACTCGGGCCAATGCTTTCCGAACGAAAATGTTTCTCTAAAATATGCAGCAGTATGAAAAAGCACCTCACATCCTTTCAGTTCTTCTGCAAAGGCATCGACATCATTCATATCTCCTTTCACAAAGGTTGCATCAGTTGATCCTAAGAGCTTCTCAGCTTTCTTCTCAGAACGTACTAATGTTTTCACTTCATAACCATTTCTTACTAAACATTTGACCAAATGATTGCCTAAAAAACCAGTGCCTCCTGTAACAAACACTTTCATTTTTATCACTCCTTATTTATAAACTATATATAATATATATTTAGTTTATAAATATGTCAACACTTGTTATTTGTTGTTTGACAATTATGGTGCTACTGATATAGTAAAATTATAAAATGAGAAGTCAGTAGTTTTTGTGAAAGAGGAGATAAAATGAGTTATTCAACCGCTTTTTCTCAAGCGTTATCAATTGTTGTATATACTGCGGTGAAAATCGAAGAAGGATATACCGATTATGTTTCAGCCAGACAACTATCAGAAAATATGGAAATACCAAACCCAACAGTAGTCAAAATTCTCCAATCATTAAATCGATTTGGTCTTATAACAACGAAAGAGGGGGCAAGAGGTGGAATCAGATTGGCAAAGGCGCCGGAAAAGATCACAGTTTTGGATGTATTCAGTGCAATAGAGCTTGATCGCCCTTTATTCAAATTTTCACTTCCTTCCACTTTAAAGGATGACAAATCACAACTAGTAGGAGGCAAAATCGAACAGGTTCTTTCCCAAGCAGAAAGCGACATGAAAGCAAGACTTGCAGCAACCAAGATTTCTGATTTGTACTGAAAAAATACATGAACTTTCACGATTAGTATTATTTTTTACTAAAAAAGGGAAAACGAATAATAAGTAGTTTTCATATCATACTAGCAAAGAGAAGGTAGGTGAAATAATGAAAATCGGTGTACCTAAAGAAATTAAAAGTAATGAAAATCGCGTGGCGATCACACCTGCTGGGGTAATGATGCTGACAGAAGCAGGTCATCAAGTGAAAATTGAAAGCGGCGCTGGACTTGGCAGTGGTTTTGATGATCAAGTATACAAAAACGTAGGAGCGGATATTGTATCTTCACCAGACCAAGTTTGGGCGCAAGAATTAGTTGTTAAAGTAAAGGAGCCTCAACCATCAGAATTTTCCTTTTTCCGTAAAGATCTACTGCTGTTTACTTATCTACACTTAGCTGCTGAAAAAGAAGTAGCAGAAGCCTTATTGGAAAATAAAACGACAGGTATTGCTTATGAAACGATTCAACTAGCAAATGGTGCCTTACCTCTGCTTACACCAATGAGTGAAATCGCTGGACGGATGTCAGTGCAAGCTGGTGTTCGATTTTTAGAGAAAATACATGGCGGAAAAGGTGTTCTTCCTAGTGGTGTACCGGGGGTTTCACCAGCCAATGTTGTCATTATTGGCGGCGGTATAGTAGGTACCAATGCAGCAAAAATGGCGGTTGGATTAGGAGCCAATGTTACGCTATTAGACATCAATATTGACCGTTTACGTCAATTAGAGGACCTATTCCAAGGCAAAATTCGGACCTTAGCATCCAATCCATATAATATTGCTGAACAAGTAGAAAAGGCAGATTTATTAGTAGGTGCCGTCCTGATTCCAGGTGCAAAAGCGCCGAAATTGGTAACAGAGGAAATGGTAAAAACAATGGAGCAAGGATCTGTCATTGTGGACGTAGCCGTCGATCAAGGTGGTTCGATTGAAACGATTGACCGGGTAACAACACATCAGGATCCGGTTTATGTTAAACATGGAGTTATTCATTATGCAGTAGCTAATATTCCTGGTGCGGTGTCAAAAACCGCCACATATGCACTAACAAATGTAACGACACCATATGTTTTAAATCTTGCCAACAAAGGCTTAAAAGATTATGCTCAATCAGATAAAGCTTTTGCGAAAGGTATTAACACGTACCAAGGAAAAGTCGTCCATGAAGCCGTCGCAAAAGCACATGATAAAAGGTATATCGATATCGACTCCATTTTTGAATAGAAACAAAGTGGTCCCATAGTAGTAGGGGCCACTTTTTTAATGGAATAAAGCCAATTCTTCTTCAATAGCCTTTTTAATTTTCTCCAACGTTTGCTCTGGAGTCTTCCCGTGGATTCGGCGATTATTTACTAATGCATACGGCTTGAGTCTGCATAACCCACAGAAATTCAAGCAATCGTTAATCAGTACTGCTACCTCTGGATATTCCGTTTCAATGATGTTTTCTATATCAAATGTGTTCATTAAATTACTGTCACATATTTCTACTACGACGATTCCCATCTAATCACCTTCCATCTGCGCCTGTATGATTTTTATCACAGACATTTAGAGAATCATTCTATAAACTAACTCTATCATATCTACTTTGTCAACATAAAAGTTTTGAAAGAAGAGGTGAAGCAAATGGCCAAGAAACAATCTACCAAGGCTATGATTCTAGAATTATTGAAAAAGAATCAATCACTTTCTGTCAATGGAATTAGCAATTTCTTAAATATTACTGAAATGGCGATCCGAAAACATCTGATAAAACTGGAAAGTGAAAAATTAATAAACTCCCGTACCGTTCGGCAGCCAATGGGGCGCCCTGTTAGCTATTATTCATTGACGAGAGTTGGAGAAAATGTTTTTCCTAAAAATTATGACCTGCTAACAATGGAGTTTTTACGGGATATTGAAGAAACAATAGGTATGGAAGCAATCGATCAGCTATTTGAAAGAAGGGAAGAGCGTTTACGTCAAAAATATCGCAGACGAATTTTTATCGAAGAACCCATTGCAGAAAGGGTAAAAGCGTTAGTGAAGGTCCAAAGTGACAATGGTTATATGTCAGAATTTCATGAAGAAGATAAGGATCAGCTATCCTTTTCTCAATATAATTGTCCGATAGCTGCAATAGCAGATAAATATGATAAACCATGTGACTGTGAATTGAATTTGTTCAAATCTGTACTTGGAACGGAGAAGGTAAAGCGTGTTGAATGCATCGCAAAAGGTGGCACTGCATGTAAATATGTCGTAGAAAAATAAAGCTGTAGAGCACAAGCACTCTACAGCAGAGCTAAAAAGAGCGGCACCAAAAAGGATACTACCACTGCACTGATCGTCATCGATAGTGCACTGACCGCACCATCTAGTTCACCTAATTCTAATGCCTTGGAAGTGCCGATCGCATGTGATGCCGTTCCAATTCCAAGACCTCTGGCAACAGGATGTTGAATTCGAAGTAATCGGACAATGACCGGCCCGAACATCGCACCACTAATTCCAGCAATCATAACAAAGACAGCAGCAAAGGATAAATTGCCACCCGCTGTGTCGGTAATACTTAATGCTACAGGTGTAGTAACCGACTTTGCTGCAACAGACTGAATAATCCATTCTTCAAATCCGAGCACTTTTGCACCGACAATTCCTGTAATGATACCGATGATAGAACCTGCAAATATGCCAACAAAAATAGTCCGGGCATATTTTTTGATTAAGTCAAGCTGGCGATAGAGCGGTAATGCCAATGCGACCACGATTGGTCCAAGAAACAGATCAATCCACTGTCCACCAAGCATATACGATCGATAGGAAAGGTCGCTGAATCCTAACAATATGATTAAAAATCCAGAGGTTAAGAAAATCGGCAAGGTAAATGGATTAGGATACTTACGATAGATCCTTTTTGCTACCCTGTAAACAGTTATTGTCATGATTAAAAAGATGATTCCAATCCAGACGTTAATCATGAGCATCTACTTCTTTCTTCAACAACAATGAGGTAACCCAGCCGCTGATACCAATCGTTAAAAAAGTGCTAAGTATCACAAGCGGAATCATTAAACTCCCTTTTCCATAAAAGAAGTCTAAATATTGTACAACGCCGACTGTGACGGGAACGAAGAATACCGGCATATCTTTGATCAATAAATCGATTCCGTCAGCAACCCATTCGACCCGGATCAGTTTAAAAGTTAACAACGCAAAAAAGAGCAACATGCCAATAATGCTACCTGGTATAAATAAAGAAAAGGCAGACTGGATCGCTTCCCCAATGTAATAAAACAAAAATAGCAGACTAATCTGTAAGATGATTTTTAGATATTTCACAATAAGACCTCCGCTCTCATCACGGTGCTAATCTTCTGTCATCCCTCGTACCACTGAAGTAACACCTTGATAAGTTTCGCTAATGATCAGTGCAAGAACTGATCAAAGTCTTATTTTATCATACGTCTTACAGAAACATGTGCGCAAGGTGAACTACTCCCACCACTTACCACCCTTACGGGTTGCT
>NZ_WJID01000072.1:0-29002 GCF_010994055.1 Gracilibacillus thailandensis
TCATACTGGTTGTTTTGTTCAGTTTTCAAAGATCAATGTCTTTTTGAAGCGACAAATAAATTATAGCAAATCGCTATATATCTGTCAATAACTTTTTGAACTCTTTTTAACGAGTCAACTTTTTCAATGATACAGACTATTTTTGAAAAAGTCAATACCACACCTCAAATTTTATTATGGAATAATTCAAAATAAAATATACATCGAAATTTTAATATCGACACCATCAAATCATGTTAAAACCCGCTTCTGCAATTAGAAACGGGTTTTAAATATGAGATATATCGAAATTATGCTATTTAATTCGCAACAATATTCACTAACTTACCGGGTACTACAATCACTTTACGCACCGTCTTTCCTTCGATACGTTCTTTAATAGTTTCTTGTTCTAGAGCTTTTTGTTCAATTTCGTCTTTGGATGCATTTTTACCCACCATCATCTTCGCACGAACTTTCCCCATAATTTGGATAACAATCTCTACTTCATTTTCCTCTAATTTAGATTCGTCATATTCTGGCCATTGCTCATACGCTAAGGTGTCATCATGTCCAAGCAACTGCCAAATCTCCTCTGTTAAGTGTGGAGCTACAGGTGATAACAACTTCACAAAGCCTTCCACGTATACTCTAGGAATTTCCTCCGCTTTATAAGCTTCATTAATAAACACCATCATTTGTGAGATACCTGTGTTAAATCGTAAATCCTCAAAATTCTGCGTAACTACTTTTACTGTTTCATGATAGACTTTTTCTAAATCATCTGTACGATCTACTTCCGTTACTTTATTAGATAATTGATGGTCATCTGTTACAAACAAACGCCAAACACGATCTAAGAATCGTCTCGCACCGTCTAAGCCATTGGTACTCCAAGCTACAGAAGCATCTAATGGCCCCATGAACATTTCATACAATCTTAATGTATCAGCACCATGTGTTTGAACAATCTCATCCGGGTTCACAACATTGCCTTTTGATTTACTCATCTTTTCATTATTTTCACCAAGAATCATACCTTGGTTAAACAGTTTTTGAAATGGCTCTTTAGTCGGTACAACACCAATATCATATAAAAACTTGTGCCAAAATCGTGCATACAATAAGTGTAATACAGCATGTTCAGCACCACCTATATAAACATCAACAGGTAACCATTCCTTTAACGTATCAAAGTTTGCAAGCTTCTCAGTATTATGTGGATCGACATAGCGCAAGAAATACCAACAGCTTCCTGCCCATTGTGGCATCGTATTTATTTCACGACGACCTTTCATACCTGTTTCAGGATCCGTCACATTGACCCAATCTTCTATATTCGCAAGTGGAGACTCTCCTGTTCCTGAAGGTTTTATCTCAGCTGTTTTTGGGAGCACTAATGGTAACTCTTCTTCTGGAACAGCAGACATCGAGCCGTCTTCCCAATGGATAACCGGAATTGGCTCTCCCCAATAGCGTTGACGGCTGAATAACCAGTCTCGAAGGCGATAAGTTACTTTTCGCTCTCCTCTCTTATTATCTTCTAACCAATCAATTGCTTTAGCAATAGCATCTTCTTTATTTAATCCATTCAAAAAGTCGGAGTTAATGTGAGGACCATCACCCGTAAATGCTTCTTCTTCTATATTGCCACCTTCTAAAACAGGGATAATTTCAAGGTTGAATTGTTTCGCAAACTCATAGTCACGCTCATCATGTGCCGGAACCGCCATAATTGCACCAGAACCATATGACATTAACACATAGTCAGCAACCCAAATAGGAAGTTTTTTTCCGTTAATTGGATTAATTGCATAAGCTCCAGTAAAAACGCCTGTTTTATCTTTGGCTAGGTCTGTTCGCTCCAAGTCACTTTTTGTCTTTACGTTTTCTAAGTATGCATTGACCTCATCCTGTTGCTCGGCTGTAACGACTTTATCCACTAACGGATGCTCTGGTGCTAACACAGCATAAGTAGCACCAAATAATGTATCTGGGCGTGTCGTAAAAACGGTAAAGGATTCCTCATGAGCATCTATATCAAAAATGACTTCTGCACCTTCAGAACGGCCAATCCAATTACGTTGCATATCTTTAATACTTTCCGGCCAATCTAATTCATCTAAATCTTCCAATAGACGATCAGCATAAGCAGTGATTTTTAGCATCCATTGCTTCATTGGTTTTCGTTCAACCGGATGTCCGCCGCGCTCACTTTTTCCATCTATTACTTCTTCATTAGCTAACACAGTTCCCAAGGCAGGACACCAGTTGACCGGAACTTCATCGATATAGGCTAACCCTTTTTCATATAGCTTTAAGAAAATCCATTGCGTCCATTTATAATAATTTGGATCTGTTGTATTCACTTCACGATCCCAGTCATAAGAGAAACCTAACTCCTGAATTTGTCGACGGAAGGTATTAATATTCTGTTCTGTAAAATCTGCTGGATCATTTCCAGTATCCAACGCATATTGTTCAGCTGGCAGACCAAATGCATCCCAACCAATCGGATGTAATACTTCATATCCTTGCATTCGTTTCATTCTTGATAAGATATCAGTTGCTGTATAACCTTCTGGATGTCCAACGTGCAAACCGGCCCCAGATGGATAAGGGAACATATCTAACGCATAAAACTTATCCTTATCAGAACCCGTATTCGTTGCAAATGTTTTATTTTCAATCCAATAATTGCGCCATTTTTCTTCAATTTGTTTATGATCAAATGACATATCTTACTTCCTCCTTCGAACCATTATGTATATACCGAACATATGTTCTTGAACGCAAAAAAATCTCCCTGATCCCAAAATGGGACGAGAGAGATTCCCGCGGTACCACCCAACATTAGTGTTAAGCTATTCATTAACACTCACTTAAAATCCTTAACGCGGATAACGACAAAAGCTACTAACATTGTTCACTTTTGTAACATCTGAGGCGAGTTCGTAACAGGATAGTAGTGACTTGCACCGACCGCCACCTCTCTTAGCCTAATCCTATAACTACTATTCCTCTTCATCGTCATGTATATGTTCTATTGTACATAATCTGCTTTACTTTCTGATAGTTTAAAGAAATGTCTGAATTTTGTCAAGGAGTGTCCATCACCAGATATAAACCTTAGCTTCATAAGGATCTAAAACCATCTTTGCCGATAATTGCTTTCCTTCTACATTTGTTAATACTAGTTCAGGAGTATTTTCAAGGACATGTGTAGGAATGCTTACTTCCGCCTCTGAATCAAACAAGTTCGTAATAATAAATGCACCATGTTCATTTAACTTTCGTGTATATGCATACACCTTATCATGATTAGCTAACTCAAGTTCATAACTACCATACACAAGAACATCATATCGTTTTCGTGTCGCAATCATTCTTTTATAGTATTGTAAGATAGAACCCGGATTTCCTTGCTGGGCTGCCACATTTATTTCCTTATAGTTTGGATTGACTTTCAACCAAGGTGTTCCACTCGAAAAACCTGCATTTATCTCGTGATTCCATTGCATAGGCGTTCTGGAATTATCACGGCCACTCTTCCATATCTTTTTCATTATTTCTTCGTGTGACTTACCTTCCACAATCTCGTTATCATACATATTTTTGATCGCTACATCGTTATAATCATCAATCGAATTAAAGCGCACATTAGTCATACCGATCTCTTGCCCTTGATAAATAAAAGGTGTCCCATGCATAAAAAAGAACATAGTCGCTAAACATTTCGCCGATCGTTCCCGATAGTTATCGTCATTCCCCCAAGTCGAAACCGAACGAGGCTGATCATGATTTTCTAAGAAAAGCGCATTCCATCCAACACCTTCTAAACCTTTTTGCCACTTCGTCAATGTTTGTTTTAAAGTGTGGATATCTAAATTCCCTTCTGCACTCATATTCCACAGACCTAAATGCTCAAATTGAAAAATCATATCAAAATATCCTTTTTCTTCTCCAACCCATTGATCAGCATCCTCTATCGTTACACCATTCGCTTCACCAACTGTCATAATATCATAATGATGAATAGTCTCTTTCGCAAATTCTTTTAAAAACTTATCAATACCTGGTCGATTCATATGGCCGTCGAAGGAAGGTACATATTTCTTGTTACCAGGATTTGGCAGATCAGGGAACCCTGGCACTTTTTTAATATGAGATATCGCATCTACCCTAAATCCATCGATTCCTTTATCTAACCACCAATTCACCATGTCATAAAGGTCCTGTCGCACATCTGGATTTTCCCAGTTTAGATCAGGTTGTTTAGTAGAAAAAACATGCATATAATATTCTTTTGTCTTCTCGTCATATTCCCAGGCAGAACCTCCAAAGATTGATTCCCAATTATTCGGCTCTTTGCCATCTTTTCCTGGATGCCAAATATAATAGTCTCGATACGGATTATCTTTTGATGAACGAGACTCAATAAACCATTCATGCTCATCTGAGGTGTGATTAATAACTAAATCCATGATTAATTTCATATTACGACTATGTACTTCTTCCAGAAGCAGATCGAAATCTTCCATTGTTCCGAAATCATCCATAATCTTTTGATAGTCACTGATATCGTAGCCGTTATCATCATTAGGCGACTCATAAATAGGACTGATCCAAATCACATCAATACCTAAATCTTTTAGATAATCGAGCTTTGCAATAACACCTTGTAAATCTCCGACTCCGTCTCCGTTTGAATCCATAAAACTACGTGGGTAAATTTGATATGCTACTGCCTCTTTCCACCATTTTCTGTTCATAAAATAACCCCCTTAAGTGCCTTCACCTTAGCTCTGAGGAGACACTTTAATCTCTCTACAACTTGCGCAAGCGATTGCATACATATAATATTATCATTTAATGTTTTTATGTCAATAGTATTTATCGAATTAGAAAGTTCATTATAATGATAAAGCAATCGATTGCACCCGCAAAAAAATTGCTGCCCGATGAAATCTATGCAAGTATGGAGAAACATGTATTGAGCGGACATTGAATCCTTATTTGGTTCATTTCAGGTTAGATTAACACTATTTTCGATGAATAACGGAACAAATGTCCACTTCAAATCGGATTTATCCAGGGAAACCTTCACGGAACCAAAGACGCTCAGTCCTAATGACTTTATCGTTTCTCTATCATTCATTATGAAATACCGCTCTAGCTGCCCCCTCCGCTTGATACATGTGCTACAACATTTGTCAGATCAGGCAATTCGAGTGTTATCCCTGTGAAAGCGCAAGTATGGTATAGGAAATTACGAATCAGTTTGATAAAACCAAATATCCCTTTTCTATTATTCGTTGTTGAAAAAGGAAAGCGAAACGGTCAGCGGTTGACTTGCACTAGCTAGCTTTCAAATGGCAACTCCATATGTATAGCTATTCTTGCTTCTTAAAATATGCGTGATTAATCACCTTTTCCTAACATACTTGCTTATAAAAGTTGTGATACCAATGTTTATATACTTTCCCTACAAATAAAAAAGAGTACCCAATGGATACTCTTTTACGCTTTTTGCTTTTCTTTATCTTTTTTGATCTGTTTACTACGAAGCTGTCCACATGCTGCATCAATATCTGTACCGTGTTCAACACGGACACCACAGTTGATGCCATTTTCCAATAATACTTGATAAAAATCTAAGATCGCTTTTTTCTCACTTCGGTCATACTGATTGTGTTCATCTACTGGATTATATGGGATTAAATTGACATAGGACAAATGACGTTTGTCTTTTAACAATGACACTAATTGTTCTGCTTCTTTTTTATGATCATTGACATCTTTAAGCAAAATATATTCGAAAGTAATGCGGCGGTTGGTTTTTTCTAAATAATAATCGATTGCCGGCATTAATTTCTCTAATGGAAAAGCTTTATTAATTTTCATAATTTTTGTTCGCAATTCATTATTAGGAGCGTGTAGGGAAAGTGCCAAGTTCACTTGTAAATTCTCATCAGCAAAATCATAAATACGTTTAGCCAAGCCACTTGTAGAAACAGTAATATGTCTTGCACCGATAGAAAGTCCTTCCTGGTCATTTACAATTCGTAAAAAATCCATCGTGTTATCATAATTATCAAATGGTTCACCGATCCCCATGACGACAATATGACTTACCCGTTCATCTTTTCCTTTAGCATCCAAGTGTTTTTGCACATTCATAATTTGTTCAACGATTTCGCCGGCAGAAAGATCACGGTTCTTCGTTAATAAACCACTGGCACAAAACGAACAGCCAATGTTACATCCGACTTGTGTCGTCACACAGACTGAATAACCATAACTAAATTTCATTAACACTGTTTCAATTAAATTACCATCGGAAAGCTTAAACAAGAACTTAATCGTTCCATCTTTCGATTCCTGTTTAATTTCCTGTTCTAATGTACCTAAATAGAAGTTTTCCTCTAATACCAGTTGACAATCTTTATTTAAATTATACATTTCTGCAAATGTATTCACTCTTTTTTTATACAACCAATTCCAAACTTGTTTTGCGCGGAATTTTTTTTGACCATGTTCTATTAACCAATCTTGCAGTTGATCAAATGTCAATGAATAAATCGAGCTTTTCATTCAAATCCCTCATTTCCATAATAGCTCTAGTTTCCATCATTACATAATACTAAATTTTCGTAACAATAACAAGGTCATTTTCGTCTGACAAGATCTAGGGAAAGACGGACGATAAGTAATAGAATGCCAAATCCCCATGTAATCCACGCTGGAAACATGAGAAATATTTTTTAGGAAAGGTACCGCTAGTGCCTCAAATAACTGATAAGTAGATGTTGTATACATCGCAAGCGGGAACACCATTCCCCACATCTGATAATCATAATTAATCGGAAACCAATGGACAATATAACGCTAATATATCAAGATAACTAACAATGGAATCCACCATATTCCTTTTATCCAGAAAAACAATGCTAAACCAACTTTTACCAGAAATCTAAAACCCGATGATATTATTCGAATAATAGACCAATATGCTGGTAAAAATACTATCGTAGCCACTGATGTCGGTTAGCATCAAATGTGGACCGCATTGCATTATCCATTTTGCCGTCCATCGTCAATTATTAACCTCTGGCGGCTTTGGAACAATGGGCTACGGACTACCAGCTGCGATTGGTGATGCAGTAGCCAAAAAAAAGCAAACTGTTATATGTTTCACTGGGGATGGCAGTATTCGAATTAATATTTAGGAGCTCTACCATGTCGCACATCATTACCTAAACATTAAAATAATTATTTTACGAAATGGTTCATGATACGGCAATGGTAGCAACTATTTTATAAAATAAATATTCTCAGGTGAAAATTAGCTCTCCTGAATTTCTTACCTTTGCAGAAAGTTTTGGTGTCAAAGGGTACCGTGCATCGAATTAAACAGAAGCAGAGTCAATCTTTGGTCAAGCTTTTGCGTCCAAGCAGCCGGTAGTTTTAGACTTTCTGATGGAAGAAGAAGTGAATGTCTATCCGATTGTGCCACCTGGTGGAAATAATACAGATGCCATACATGGACCTGAACAAAATCAGCGAAAAAAGTAAAAACGAAAATATTTCAACATTAACTTGCAATTTCGATTTTATCTTGCTATAATTGCCTTAGCTATTTTGTTCGATGACACCTTCAAGTATCGTAACGTAAAGTTTTCGTTTTGAGGCAAGAGCAAGAATAGTAATACAATTGTGTGAACGGTTCACACTAGGAGGAAAAGAAATATGGTACAAGGTACAGTAAAATGGTTTAACGCAGACAAAGGTTTTGGATTTATCGAAGTAGAAGGACAAGACGACGTATTCGTACACTTCTCTGCTATCCAAGGCGAAGGCTTTAAAACACTTGAAGAAGGTCAAAGCGTAACTTTCGATATCGAAGAAGGTAACCGTGGACCACAAGCAGCTAACGTAGTAAAAAACTAATTTAGCGCTTAACAGAAAAACCGCTTATGCTTTTTAGCATAAGCGGTTTTTTTATCATGAAATGAACTCCTTTAGTATCACTACATGATTATACTGCTGCTCTTTCGCAGCAAACACTAATGTAATGTTATGCTCATACTCCTGGTCATAAGTACGCAATTGATCTAATGCTTCCTGTTTTTCTGCATCATGTTTTAATTCTTTTTGATATAACTGCTTAAACCGCTCAAATTTAGCAGGATCATGGTCAAACCATTTTCTTAACTTAGGTGAAGGTCCAACTTCTTTTAACCACACATCTATCTGCGCTCTTTCTTTTGAAATCCCGCGAGGCCAAACACGGTCAACAAGAATGCGAAAACCATCTTCATGACTCGCTTCATCATATATACGCTTTAGTTGAATGGAAATCACCCCCAGGCAAATTATTAGACCTTTGCTCCTTTTGAGCGTATCATTTCTTACATGCTCAAGTAAAACAAGGAGTGATCACATGGGAAAAGCATTCTCCAATGTTAAATTCTCGATATTAGACTTAGCACCTGTCTTACATGGACATGATGCTACATTATCTTTTCAAAATAGTGCCGATTTAGCACAGCACGTGGAAAAATTGGGATATCACCGCTACTGGTTGGCGGAACATCATAATATGCCTGGAATTGCAAGTTCAGCTACATCACTCGTGATTAGTCATATAGCTAGCCATACCAAAACAATCCGTGTAGGTGCTGGTGGCATTATGCTTCCCAATCATGCACCATTAGTTATTGCCGAACAATTTGGAACTCTCGATGCATTATATCCGGATAGGATTGATTTAGGATTAGGACGAGCACCCGGCAGTGACCAAGCAACTGCTCATGCTTTAAGACGGACGTTAAACAGTAGCCCGGAAGATTTTCCAAGTCAGGTAGAAGAATTAGAAGCCTATTTTGCAGGTGCGGCTCGGGTAAAAGCAGTACCTGGCCAAGGAGCAAATGTGCCGTTATGGCTACTGGGCTCAAGTGACTTCAGTGCTCGGCTTGCCGCTGAAAAAGGACTACCATTTGCATTCGCAAGCCATTTTTCACCTGATTATACGTTACCAGCATTACGATTGTATCGAGATCGTTTCACACCTTCAAATCAACTAAGTAAGCCGCAAGCCATGGTTGGTGTAAACATTATAGCTGCTGAAACGACTGAAAAAGCAAAATGGTTAGCTACTTCTCAACAACAGCAATTCTTGTCCATGATACGCGGAAAACCATCTCAACTGATGCCACCTATTGATGACATTGATCAAGAGTGGACAATTTATGAAAAAGCATCAGTAGAAAAATCTGTAAATAGCAAATCAACTATTGTGGGAGATAAAGATGTAGTAAGGGAAAAATTAGCTGCATTTATTGAAGAAACAGAAGCAGATGAAGTGATAATTAATTCTCAAATTTATGATCATGAAGAACGTAAAAACTCTTATCAAATCGTTTCAGATCTTGTTCACGTATAATAACGATAAAGAGCACTACACACGTACCCCTGATCAAATGGACGTGTGTAGTGCTTTTTCATACTTATCCTCTTTCTATTGGTAACCATGCTAGCACTTCTTGAATCTTTGCATCCCAGTATCCCCACTCATGAGCTCCCTCTGAGAAAGTATGTACTAGCGGAAGATTATTCGCTTCAGCAAATCGAAAAAATTTCTGGTTGTCCTCCCATAGGAAATCCTCTGTTCCACACGCTTGGAATAATTGTGGTAATTGTTGATCATTCTTTAGCAAATTGTTTATAACAAAAAACAAATCATGATCTGTCCCTTGGAGATCTTGCTCCCCATATACATGAAATAGTGCATTACCAATGGGATCATCTTGCTCACGCTCTTTTACAATGTGTGTGGCAATATCCAATACACCTGACAAACTTGCCGCTGCAGCAAATTGTTCCGGTTTACGCAATGCCCACTTAAAAGCACCATAACCTCCCATTGATAAGCCTGCTACAAAATTATCCTCTCTCTTTGCAGATAACGGAAAAAAGGATCGAGCAATCCGAGGTAATTCCTCCGAAATAAATGTCCAATATTTTTTGCCATACTGCATATCCGCATAAAAACTATGATCGCCTTGAGGCATAACCACTGCAATTCCATATTCCGCTGCATACCTTTCGATCGAAGTCCGTCTCGTCCAGATTGTATGATCATCACTAAAACCGTGTAACAAATACAAAACTGGGACCTTTCCGTCTGACCGATTATTTTTAAGCCCAATTTGTGTCGTGGTCTCTTCGGGTAAAATCACCGTCATCGATGTACTAATCGTTAATACTTCTGAGAAAAAGTCGCAATGGATTAGTGCCATATTAATTCCTCCCTACAAAAGTGCGCCATAAATGACATTACGGATCCTTGGTTGATGATAAAACTCAAAGTTTGGCAGCATTTGCTGCATATAAACCGCCGAAAGTTTTTCTTTTGGATCAATAAATACATATGTACCTGCCAAACCTGACCAACCAAACTCACCGATGGAACTATTACTTCCTCCTCTAGTCTGATCGATCATCACTCGTACACCTAAGCCATAACCATAACCATTTTGATCATTCCAGCCTAACTCTGGCAACAGCTCATCTGGTAAATGATTTTGTGCCATTAACTCAATCGTATGCTTACTTAGAATCGTTACATGATTGATGGTTCCACCTAATGCTAAGCAGTGAGCAAATTTTTGATAGTCTTCCAAAGTAGAATGAAGCCCTGCGCCACCACTCTCAAAAACAGCGATCGGTTCCGCATAACTATCTAATTTTGTATTCTTTACTAGTTCACCAGCTTCTTTTCGATCATATAAAGTTGCTAATCGATGTTTCTTAGCAAGCGGGACATTAAAGAAAGTATCCTGCATACCTAACGGCTGAAAAATGTTTTCAGCTAAGTATTCTCCAAATGATTGACCACTTACCTTTTCAATTAATGCACCAAGCACATCATGACTAAGTCCATATTTCCAATAGGTTCCTGGATGAAACTCTAATGGATTTTCGCTCAATTTTTTTGTCAATAATCGCAGTTTTGATACATTTAAAGAACGTTCTTCATCGCGAACCTCTGCCATCACTTGACTGGTCATTCTCTCTACCTCTGTATGTTCCCCGCCATAGGTTAATCCAGAAGTCATCGTAAACAAATCCTTAACCGTTATTTCCCGACTTGCTGGTTCAAGCTGGCCATTTTCTAACACTTGCATGTTCTGAAATTCTGGTAAATATGCGGAAAGTGGATCTGTCAGCAAAATCTTTCCTTGTTCCATTAGTTGCAATCCTGCTACACATGTAATTACTTTAGACATGGAATAAATACGATAAATTGTCTTGCTATTTATCTCTTTTTGTTTTGACAAATCTGCATATCCAAAATAATTTTCATAGATTGATTGCTTATCTTTCTTGACAGATAAAGCTACACCTGCTGGTCCGTTATTTAAAAACCCTTGTAATAAATCGTCTAACCGATTCTGAATCATGCTATTCCCTCCTTATGTTATCGCTTTCTTTATTTTATCATATATGTTCCTCATTTGCTTTTTTCATACATGTTTGCTAATTTCTGATACAATAGAAACAGATTATAAAAAGGGACGGACGCATATGCCAGAAAAACAGACGAATCGGCCACTCGTTCTTGTTTCACTTGTTTTATCGATGTTCATGGCAGCAATAGAAGGAACAATTGTAGCGACGGCAATGCCTAATATTGTTGCTGACTTAGGTGGTTTTTCTTTATACAGTTGGGTTTTTTCTAGTTTTTTATTAATGCAGGCTGTCACAACGATGATCTATGGAAAACTTGCAGATCTCTTTGGCAGAAAGCCTATCTTTATTATCGGTGTTGTGATCTTTTTAATCGGATCGATTCTTTGTGGACTAGCACCAACCATGGGACTATTAATCGTATTCCGATTAATTCAAGCACTTGGTGCTGGTGCGATTCAGCCGATTGTCACTACTATTGTAGGCGATATGTATACCGTTGAGGAAAGGGCAAAAGTTCAAGGGTATTTAGCTAGTGTGTGGGGTATATCCTCTGTAATTGGTCCATTACTCGGAGGAATTATCGTTCAATTTATCGATTGGGCATGGATTTTCTGGATGAATGTACCAATAGGGATAATCGGGTTGATTGGTGTCATCGTCTTTTTCCACGAAAAAGTCGATACAGAGAAAAAATCGGTTGATTATCTAGGATCTGGTCTGTTTTTTATCGCCATATCTTGTCTTATCATCGTTTTCGTACAAGCAGGAACGAATTGGGCATGGACATCCTTTGAAACAATTAGTTTATTGCTTATTTTTATAATTTGTATGGCAATTTTTATATGGCAAGAAAAAAAGGCGACATCACCGATGATGCCACTAGCCTTATGGAAAAATAAATTAATTGTTATTGCCAATATTGCAACATTGCTTTCCGGTATGATTATACTTGGACTTTCTAGTTTTCTTCCTACCTATGTTCAAGGCGTTATGGGGGAATCCGCTATTGTTGCTGGTTTCACCTTAAGTACATTATCGATAGGTTGGCCGATTTCAGCTACACTTGCAGGACACCTTGTCCTAAGAATAGGGTTCCGCAAAACAGCTTTTACCGGTGGTTTTGCCTTATTTCTCGGGACTTTCCTATTCTTTTTATTAGATGCAGATAAAGGACCAATCTATGCTGGAATCAGTTCATTTGTCGTTGGTGTTGGAATGGGATTATCTTCAACAACATTTATTGTATCGATCCAGAATACAGTGTCGTGGTATGAAAGAGGGGTCGCAACCTCGCTAAACATGTTCATGCGAATTATTGGCAGTGCAATCGGAGCATCACTGCTAGGTGGAATATTGAACATGCGATTACATCACTTTTACCAACAAAGAGGCGAAGAACTTGAAGTTGCCAGTACAGATATGTTGTTAGATGAAGGAATGAGAGAAACCATTTCTCCCGACACATTGGCATCGATGCAAGATGGTTTAACCTATGCTTTACACACTGTATATACGGGATTATTTATGATCGGAACGTTAACCTTTGTTATTTTATGGTTCTTTCCAAAAGTTTCAATAAATAAACAAAGTGAAAGATAAAATGGTGTAGACTTTCCTACTAGTTATATTACTGCTCATGCACCTGGAATAGAAGATTAGTCATATTCCAGGTGCTAGAAACTTTTTCGCTAAAACGTTTTGTATAGTGTTTTTAAAAAGTTCCAAATACGCTCGGACAATCCGCTTCGGTTGGGTTATAAAAACAGTGGCTCTTAAAACGTCCTACATTCCATTGGCCAAACCATTGTTCTGGACAAGTCCCTTGTGGCATAAAGAACCATAAAGAATTACTTGCCGGATGATTGCGTTCCCCATTGATTGACCTTCGAGCTAAACGAATTTCTTTATCTCTTGCTCGTTGATAAAAATACCCTTTTTGTGTTGCTTCAAAGCCTCCTGGACTTTGATATACCATTCGTTCTATCGAATTAATATCTTCAAAATCTAAACAGCGAGCTCTCACCCGATTCACACCTACATTACCCACCATTAGCATGCCGAGCTGACCGTCACCTTCTGCTTCTGCTCTCATTAATCGTGCTAATAATCTCACATCCGCATCATTTGCTTTTATTACAGCCATTCACATACCTCCTCTATTCCCTTTATATTCATCCCTTTAAAAATGATGAATGTCCCAATCCTCCCTCGTAATGTAATCCCTTTCAATGTGTGGTATACTTGATTTAGGAGGTGCTTATTCATGATATTAAGCAACTTTATTCTACACAAGGATATCTTATTAATTCACGCTGATATTAATGGAAATGACTATATATTTACTGTGAAGTGGAAAACGATCAAAAATAAAAAAGGCGGAGAATGGGAATTGAAATCCTACCTTAACAATTCTAATGGAAAAAAAGACTTGTCAGAAGAACAGCTGCAACAATTTATAGACCGAATAAATCCACAATGGAACTGGGAAAAAGATCAAGAACAAATTATGAATGTGATCAACAATGACTAGTTATCATGATAACTAGTCATTGTTTTTACATATAAGCTTCTGTTGACTCCTTATACCATTTAATTTGCTCCTGTAAACGAACCACTTCTCCGATCACAATTAGGGAAGGGTTGCTGATTTCATCTAACCTATCTGATATCGTTTCTAAGTCGGCAACAACCGTCTTTTGTTGTGGAAGTGTTCCCCAATGTATAATAGAGACAGGAGTAGTCTTACTTAACCCTGCATTTTTTAATTTCTCACAGATAATCGGGAATTTCTTTATTCCCATATAAAAACACAACGTATCAGCTCCATTGGCAATATGCTGCCATTGTTCATCTGTTTTCGTCTCTGGATTGGAACCATTAATAAAACTCACTGATCCGCTGATATGACGATGAGTGAGCGGAATACCAGCATATGCTGCAGCACTTATTCCAGAAGTGATTCCTGGTACCACTTCATATTCAATCTGATTTTCTTCAAGATGAATGGCTTCTTCTCCACCTCTGCCGAAAATAAAAGGATCTCCACCTTTTAATCTGGTTACAACTTTTCCATTAGAGGCAAAATAAATAAGCTGTTCATTTATTTTTTCTTGAATTAACCCATGCTTGCGTGGTTCTTTCCCACAGAAAATCAATTCTGCTTGTTCTTTGGCATGATGTAATAATGATGGGTTTACCAATCGATCATACAGGATGACATCAGCTTCTTGTATAGCACGCAACCCCTTTACAGTAATTAATTCTTCATCTCCTGGTCCTGCTCCCACTAAGTAAACTTTCCCCATGTTGATCCCATCCTTTTTTTGTATTAGCTTTTGTTGGTTTTTCTCGATATCTGACTAAAATATAAGTAGCAATAATGGCTAACGCTAACAGTATCACTTGATCAAAACTTTGATGAACCATTATTTCTGTTAAGCCAAAGGCAATCACTAATGATACGATTGGCGATGTAATCCATACTTTCGCTATTTGATGGATAATTTTTTGTTTCCAAACTTCTTTAAATTGTTTGCTGGCATTTATCCCGACTATCGCCGAAGTAGTTACCTGGGTCATCGGTATTGGAATACCTAATAAGGAGGCAACTACTACCAAACCTCCTGTTGCACCGGAAATCACAATACCATTTCCTAAAGTCAGTGAGGTAATCTTTTTGGCATTGGTTTCTAATACTCTGCCACCAAACAAAATACTACCTAATGCTACAATGAGCGCCATCAAAGGTAAACCCATTTCCATCGAAGTAATCCCTGCGCCTACTAACGGTCCTAATGCATTTGCTACATTATTCATACCAGCAGCTATCGCTTCAATTATACCAGTTAACAGTAATAAAAAAGTTAAAAGCTTTACTGGTGGCCGATAATTTATTTTATTATTTATTTTTTTTCTGATTTTTTCAAGACACAGTGTGATTAAAAAAGCCGCAACTGGTATAATGATCCAAAAAGCTATAATGAGTAATACCATTTGAAGATTCAGTTGTTGATAACTGAGGCCAACTCCAATGATAGCTCCCACTGTTACCTCGCTCGTGGATAACGGAATTCCAATATAATTCGTAATTAACAATGTAAAACCGGAAACAACTAAAATAATACAAGCAATTCTTACATCTAAAATTTCTTCGGAGATGATACCTTTTCCAAGCGTATTCGTAACATGCTGACCTCCAAGTATAGCACCCGTAACAGCACCTACTCCTGCGATGATTAACGCGTACTTACGTTGCTTGATTACTTTAGTGCCGTACGTAATACTCATGCTAGCTGCTGAACCGCTCGCTCCAATATTAAAGGCAAATAGACAAGCAGCTAATATCGCGATGATTGCTAACATCTCAGATCCCAACTTTCACCACTACAATAAAGTGGAATTATTTTTAGTATAAATATCCTATCCCAATAGGAAAACTTGGATTATAAATATAGAAAACTCCTACTTGACGATAAAGTAGGAGTTTTCCTCTTATCTGCCAAGTAATACCTGCTGGAAGTAGCACAGTGCTTTTTAGCCTGTTGCTGAGAATTCGCCGGGCCAGTTCCCTCCTTCTCTCTTGATAAGATCATATGTTATTTTCATTTTTTTCCACTGTTGATAATGTACATACTATAAGCCATTCTTTCATAATTGTCAATGGATTCCATATAAATATTTTTTTAAGATTTACCTTGTAATTACTTCCTTAATGTTGTATGATGTTTGTATTATATTTCCATAATTACAATATCTTATCGAGAGAGGTCTAGGGACTGGCCCGATGACACCTCAGCAACCAGCAATGCAATTGTATGGTGCTAAATCCAGACGGTATATTACCAAAGATAAGAGAATGCAACCTTAATCAAGGAGGTCTTCTACTTATCGAAGACCTCTTTTTTTTATTTTAGAAAGGATGGAGCAAAATGAACAATATCGAAACTACTCTTGCGCAAATAGGTAATCGGAAAGATCCGCGTACTGGTGCAGTAGAAGCACCTATTTATTTATCAACTGCATACCAACACCCATCTCTGGGACAGTCAACTGGTTATGATTACACACGGACAGCAAATCCTACACGGGAAATTGTAGAAGATGCGATTGCAACATTAGAAAAAGGGGCAAAAGGATACGCCTGTTCGTCAGGTATGGCTGCCATCCAACTTGTCTTCTCCTTATTCAAGCAAGATGATGAAATAATTGTAACCGAGGACATTTATGGTGGAAGTTATCGATTGTTTCAGCATTTTCAGGAATCTTATAACATCAAACCAGTATATGCAGATGTAGAAGAAATGGAGCAGTATATTAGCCCAAGAACGAAAGCTATTTTCATAGAATCACCAACTAACCCGCTTTTAATGGAAATTAATATCGAGAAATTAGCTACATTGGCAAAGAAGCATCAATTACTCTTTATTGTTGACAACACCTTTTACACACCTTATTTACAACAGCCCTTAACACAAGGGGCAGATATTGTGATTCATTCCGCTACCAAATATTTAGGTGGACATAATGATGTACTCGCCGGACTAGTCGTAGTAAAGGATGTTACATTAGGTGATCAATTAACCTATCTCCACAATGCCATTGGTGCCGTACTTTCACCACTGGATACAATGCTTTTAATAAGAGGAATGAAAACATTGTCACTTCGTTTGGAGAAGCAACAACAAAACGCCAGACAATTGGCTGCATTTTTAAAAGAACTATCCTTGGTCGAGGAAGTTCTATACCCTGGTAAAGGGGCTATGATTAGTTTTCGAGTACAGGATAAATCGTTAGTTTCTCCGTTTCTAGAAAAATTAAAAATTATATCATTTGCAGAAAGTTTAGGAGGAGTAGAAAGCTTTATTACTTACCCAGCAACCCAAACCCACGCAGATATTCCAAAAGAAGAACGGGAGAGACGGGGAATTAGTGATACATTACTTCGATTTTCTGTT
Organism: Gracilibacillus thailandensis; assembly: GCF_010994055.1. NCBI lineage: Bacteria > Bacillati > Bacillota > Bacilli > Caryophanales > Bacillaceae > Gracilibacillus > Gracilibacillus thailandensis. The sequence continues at coordinate 17,409 of NZ_WJID01000072.1, forward strand.
GGGATTGAAGCTGTGGAAGATTTGAAACAAGATATCCAACAAGCATTAGGAGGGAAATAAGATGGGATATTCAAAAGAAACAACACTTGCACATGGAGGAAATCAGCAAGGCTATCAGGAAAAACATACAGGTGCGGTTAACCCGCCAATTTATGTATCATCCACTTATCATCAGCAGCAATTCAATGAATTTGGTGATTATGATTATAGTCGTTCAGGTAATCCTACACGTGACCAATTAGAAGCTGCGATTGCCAAATTGGAGAATGGGACAGCAGGATTTGCTTTTTCCTCTGGTATGGCCGCGATATCGTCGGCATTTATGCTGTTACAAGCTGGTGATCACATCGTCATTACGAAAGATGTTTACGGCGGTACTTTTCGTTTTGTCACGCAATTATTAACGCAATTTTCGATAGAACATACTTTTGTTGATATGACAAATCCTGCAGAAATAGAAGCAGCTATTCAGTCAAATACAAAGGTTATTTACGTGGAAACGCCAGCAAACCCATTATTACAAATTACCGATATTAGTAAAGTAGTTCAACTTGCAAAGAAATACAAATGTTTAACGTATTTAGACAATACCTTTATGACCCCTCTGCACCAACAACCACTGGATCTAGGTGTTGATATCGTCTTACATAGCGCTACTAAATTTTTATCTGGTCACAGTGATATTGTTGCCGGATTAGCAGTTACCAAGAATGAAGAACTGGCCGCTAAACTGAAGTTTGTCCAAAACACCTATGGTGCGATTCTTGGCGCAAAAGATTGCTATCAATTATTGCAAGGTATGAAGACGTTGGAACCGAGATTTTCTAGAAGTGTAGCATCAGCAATAAAGCTAGCTGAATATTTCGATTCACATGATGAAATTGAACATGTCTATTATCCAGGTTTACAACATCATCCCGGCTCTTCCATTCATGCCAAACAGTCTTCTAGCCCAGGTGCCGTATTATCTTTTGTAATAAAGGATCATGTCGATGCCAAAAGTTTTGTAGAACAATTATCTATTCCTGTGTTCGCAGTTAGCCTTGGTGCAGTCGAGTCGATTTTATCACACCCAGCTACCATGTCCCATGCTGCAATGCCAGCGGAAGAAAGAGAAGCTAGAGGTATTAGTGAACGACTATTCCGTTTATCTGTAGGGATTGAAAATGTAGAAGATCTTATCGCAGACTTTAAACATGCTTTAACAGTGAAAGCAGGGGTACTCTAATTGAATATCTTCTACTATATTCATGTTTAACTAATTCGATATAGTTATAGGAAGCATTTGTTGAGTGGACATTTAGTGCGTTATTTGACACAATAACACCATTTTTTTGGCGTTAGCGGACATTTAATCCCTTATTCGGTTCATTTTGGCTTTAATTAACGCTAATTTCAATGAATAGCGGAATAGATGTCCTCAGGGCTTAAGAAAAAAGCACTTTTGTCGCCTATAACGGAACAGATGTCCACTCAGCACCTGATTTTCTGGAAGATAATCTATGTTTAGAAGATGTTTCGTAGATTATGTTATAAGGTAATGCTAATACCTTTTATATTTAATGGAAAAAAAGACATCCTTTTTGCTTATTTGTTGCTAATCTATTAACCTATCAGAAGCCGAATCGCTCCCAAAGCAGCAAATGTTAATACTAATATTTGAAATACTTTTTGCGGCATGATTTTGATCATTCTTACCCCTACCCAAGCTCCGATGAGTATAGCAGGAATAAGCCATAAATTGAATGTTACCGACTCGACAGTAATAATGCCTAAAGAAATATAGAATGGCACCTTGATAACATTCACAAATAAGAAAAACCAAGCACCTGTGCCGACAAATTCTCGCTTTGGTAATCCTTTGACAAGTAAATATATTGCCATTACTCCGCCAGCAGCATTACCAATCATTGTAGCAAATCCTGCTAAAACACCCATACTAAAAGTAAAAATTTTTGATTTTGGTAAAAGTTTTACGAAGCGTTCTCCTAATTTCTCTCTACTAATATGTAATAAAATGAGTGCTAATATTAAGATACCGATCATTGGTTTTAACTGTTCACTAGTGACAATATCTAACACAAGGTAACCAATTAAAATCCCTACTAATACCCATGGTACTAAGGAAAATAAATAACGCCAAACAACATTTCTGCGATAATAAATTACAGCAAATAAATCACCGACGATTAGTAAAGGTAATAATATACCTACAGATTCGCGTGCAGGGAAGATCATCATAAAAATAGCAACCACCAAAATTCCCATACTCGCTACTCCAGCCTTGGCAAAACCTATTAATAAAGCCGAAAATATGATAATTATCCATTCTATTATAGTTAACTCAAAAATGATAAACACCTCATTCTATGTTTACGTTGAAGTGAGAATTTAAAAAACGTCAATGACCATTAGCCAATCTTACTTATTAGGAAAAATCCTTCCACCTTAAATAACGATAATCTGTTTCATTAGCTTTAGCAGCCTTTTGTTTTAAATCTTCCAAGTCATCATAAACCGTAATAATTCTCCCTTGAAAAGCTTGTAATTGATCGTCTATCATTTTTTCTACCCAACTAGGAGCACAACCAGGTGAAACGTCAACATTATCTTCAAAAAGCTTTTCAACATTGGCTAAATATTTCTTTCCCTCTTTACTTGTTCGCTGATATTTTGTCATGTCCGTATCGTTTAAACCTGGATCAAGTGCATAAACTTCAACACTGGTTTCTTGTAATTCCTGTGCTAGATTTTCCGTGAACCTTGCAATAGCTGTTTTGGATGTGCCATAACCATTTCCATATGGAAAGGCATCAAGTGTGCCTCCTCCAACAATATTAATGATTTTACCTGCTTGTTGTTCCAACATGAAGGGAATAACTGCTGATGCACAATGATAAGTTCCTATAAGATTAGTTTCGATATCTTGCTTAAATAAGTCAGAAGATACTTCCCACGTTGGACCTATTGCCTGAAAAGAACCGGCATTATTAACCCACACGTCTATTTGTCCAAACGTATCAATGACATACTTTAAAGTGGTTTTTACATCATCTAAATCTGTTACATCCATAGCAACCATTCGGTGGTCTCCTGAATATTGTAACAACTCATCTCGAACTGCTTTTAATTGCCGTTCATTTCTTCCGGAGCCAATGACGATAAATCCCCGATCAGCAAAATAGCGAGCCATGTTTCGACCGATGCCCCTTGTTGCACCAGTAATAAAAATCACTTTTTGATTCATATCATCACCTCTTCTGTATATTGCTATTATAATAGATGCGTAGTTTAGACTAGACTATCAGATTGACAATTAACCAAATTAAGATAAAACTGATTATCATCGTAATGTTGGACGCGGTACCGACAAGCCGTTGATTATAGCCAAACATGATGGCATATGGTAATACAGATGCAGGTGTTGGTAATATAAAACCGATCAATAACGTAAATTTAAACATTTCCTCTACGGGTAACCACAGGTAACAAGCAAAGCCAGCAATCAGACCAATCCCATACTTGGTAAATAAAAACTTCGCAATAAGTTTTCCATACCCTTTTGCAAAAGAAAAGTTTAAGTACAGCCCTAATAGTAATAGTGATAGCGGCATATTAGCTCCAGAGATTACACTTGTTACATCTAAAACTATCTCAGGTAATTCAAAACCGATAATATTGATCAAACACATAATTAGATAGGTCTGCAGCGGAATCGATTTCGATAATTTAACGATAATCGACCTTGTCTCCAGCATCCCAGCACTACCTGCATATACACCGGCAATAATATAGCTGAGTCCAAATACAATAAATGCATTACCGACATCAAACATGCCAAAATATTTTAACCCATCAAAACCAAATAAACCTTCTACAAGTGGATAGGCAAATAATCCGATGTTTAAACCTGGGACCATCATACCGAATGTACCTTTAATATCTTTCGGATGATTACGAAATACCATCAGAGCAAGTATGGCATTGATCACTCCGTATATAAAAGCAATAATCACCAAATAAAATAAGGAAGCTGAAAAGTCAACATCACTGAATGTTACGATAATTAAACATGGTAATGTTAAATTAAAGACTATCCTTGCTATTCCTTCGCCATCCTTTTCTTTAACAAGGTTAAATCGCTTTAATACATAGCCAATTGCAATAATAACAATTGAGATTAGAAATTGTTCATTAAATCCATTCATTTTACTGTAACTCCCTGTTGTCTCGTTTCTTCTCACCCCTTCTACTATATCACATAGTGCAACACTTCGTTTTCATCTTAATCTTTTGACAGAAATATCCCCTAGATGTACCATAAATTATGGAAATAGTTTAAAAATTCTAAAAGGGGGACTAGTTTTCTCTTCCAAGAGAAACTAACATGATATGATGGAGACATGGTATTTTATAGACACAGAGAAACAAACACCAGCTTATAATATGGCAGTCGACGAGTGCTTACTTCAATGGCATAGCGAAAACAAAATACCGCCTACTATTCGCTTTTATGAATGGCTGCCAGCAGGATTGTCAATCGGATATTTTCAGAAAACAGTCAATAAGATTGATTTGGATGCAGTCCGAAATAGTGGTATAGAACTTGTCAGACGGCTAACTGGTGGTCGTGCTGTTTTACATGATCAAGAATTAACCTACAGTGTGATCGTAACCGAGGCGCATCCTAAAATGCCTAAGTCCATTAAAGAAGCCTATATGGTACTATCAAAAGGCCTGTTAGAAGGATTCCATAGCTTAGGTATTGATGCATCCTTTGCTATACCTGAGGGTAAGTTAAATACAACACAGTCTGCTGTCTGTTTTGAAGAACCTTCATGGTATGAACTTGTAGTCGATCAGAAGAAGGCTGCGGGCAGTGCTCAAACAAGAAAGCAAGGGGTTATTTTACAGCATGGCTCGATCCCGTTATCAGTAGACAATGATAAACTGTATGATTTGTTTATTTACCGAAATGAAAGGGTAAAGCAGAGAGCACGGGATGCCTTTAACGATAAGGCAATATCTATCGAGCAAGCAGCGAATAGAAAGGTCACATTGGAAGAAGTGAAAGATGCCTTTAAGAAAGGGTTTGAAAAAGGGTTAGACATTGAATTACAGGAATTTCAATTTACGAAGGAACAAGAACAGGAAATCAATGAACTGATGGAAAGCAAATATTTGAGTGATGATTGGAACTTTACTAGATAGGAGCGATACACAATGGCAAAAGAACAAGAACATCTTCGCAAACCGGAATGGCTAAAAATAAAAATTAATACTAACAAATCATATAATCGTCTAAAACACTTAATGCGTGATAAACGATTAAATACTGTATGTGAAGAAGCAAAATGCCCGAATATCCATGAATGCTGGAGCGAGAGAAAAACAGCTACCTTTATGATTCTCGGTGATACTTGTACTAGAGGCTGCCGCTTCTGCGCTGTTAAAACTGGTTTACCGAATGAATTGGACTGGGGCGAACCGAAAAGAGTTGCTGAATCTGTGGAGATCATGGGCTTAAAGCATGTTGTTGTCACAGCTGTTGCACGAGATGATTTAAAAGATGGTGGAGCGGCAGTATTTGCCGAAACGGTGAGACAAATTCGCGAAAGAGTACCAGGTTGTACCATTGAGATTTTACCTTCTGATATGAAAGGTGATTATGAAAGCTTACATACCTTAATGGATAGTGGTCCAGATATTTTTAATCATAACATTGAAACAGTGAGAAGACTGACAAAAAAAGTACGTGCCATTGCAATGTATGACCGTTCCCTTGAATTATTGCGTCGCGTGAAGGAAATTGCCCCTAATACTCCGACTAAATCAAGTATAATGGTTGGACTCGGTGAAACAAAAGAGGAGCTTATTGAGGCAATGGATGATTTACGTGCCAACAATGTGGACATTGTAACAATTGGTCAATACTTACAGCCCACTAAAAAACACTTGAATGTAGAACGATATTATCATCCAGACGAGTTTAATGAATTAAAACAAATAGCCTTATCAAAAGGTTTTAAACATTGTGAAGCAGGACCGTTAGTTCGTTCATCCTACCACGCTGATGAACAAGTAAATCAATCTGCTGCTCAACGTCGTATTAAGTATATGAAGGGCTATGAAGAAACAAGTGGCGAAGAACTAAAGAACTTTACTTTTTAATCAAGGGAGACTGAAGATGACCAACTACAAAGCTCTTTTTTTAGATATTGATGGGACTATTCTACGTCGTGATCATACGATTGAGGATACAACTAAGCTTGCCGTTAAACAAGCACAAGGTAAAGGAATTGAAGTATTCCTTGCTACTGGACGTCCTCTCCATGAAGTAGATGATATCGCTGATGAATTAGGAGTAGATTCCTTTATAGGTTATAACGGAGCATATGCGATTTATGATGGAAAAACAATAGTTGACGAACCAATATCTGGCTCTGTGATTGATCAATTTTTAGATGTCGCTAAACAAAATGAACATGAAATGATTCTTTATACCAATGAATTAAATTTAGTTACATCAGAATCAAAGCAAGTAGTAAAAGATTTCATTGATTATTTTGATTTAAAACATCACCAAGCATATAAAGCTATCTATCGCGATCAAATATTAGGGATTACGCTGATGGATGTTCGACCAGATGAACCAGCTCTTTATGATGTGAAACAAGAGGATATTTATTTTTCACAAGTAAATGTAGCAGGCTTAGAGCATTGTTATGATATGATCAGAGAAAATGTCAACAAAGGGCAAGCTATTCAAAAAGTGCTCAAAGAGCTCGATATACCCGCTGAAGCAGCGATTGCCTTTGGCGATGGGATGAACGATAAGCAAATGCTGCAATATGTCGGTGAAAGCTTTGCGATGGCAAATGCTACGCCTGAAGTGTTTCAATACGCCAAACATCGCACCACTTCCGTAGAAGAATCCGGTATCTATAATGGCTTGAAGCAATTAGGGATTGTTAACTAAACAACTCTTCCTTATTCACATTAGATACATACTGTGAAAAATCTGTTTAGTTGTAAAGTTAATAGAACGGTGCTTCCGGGGATATCACCTTCCCTTCCCAGGATATAGTCGTTTATCCTCGGAAGAGAGGGCTTTTTCCCCGGAACAGAAAATCGCTTCCGGGGATATGCCTTGCTGTTCCGGGGATATCTTCTTCCCTTCCCGGGATATAGTCGTTTATCCTCGGAAGGGATGACTTTTTCCCCGGAACAGAAAATCGCTTCCGGGGAAATACCTTGCTGTTCCGGGGATATCTTCTTCTATGAGGCATAGAACACAAAGAAGCCAACTTCGTTTTGAAGTTGGCTTCTTTGTGTTTTGTGAAAACAGACACCTTAAATGGATAGGGGAGCAACAAGCTATCATACATATAAGCAGGCTAAAGTGGACTAATTATTTAGGCTTACATGTATATTATCAATTAATGAACTTTCCACATTCATTAATTAATAGGATGAATATAATATAACAAAGGTTTTTCGCCCCAACAGCAAACTTGTAAACATATCTGACAATATATTTTTTTAAACTGGCATCGCCCATTTTTTCTAAAACTAGTCATTTACCCTAACTTATCTGTAAAAGGTACATACATTATATAGTGACAATACACAAGGAGGTTGATAGGAATGAGCTATTACGGAGGCTGCTCTCCATACGGTGGATACGGTGCTGGATATGGCGGTGGTTATGGCGGTGGATTCGCCCTAATCGTTGTGCTTTTCATTTTGTTAATTATTGTAGGTGCTTCTTTCTATAGCTAATTATATATCCAGGATATCCTGTACCATCATTAAGGAAGATCCCCGCTAATCGGGGATCTTTTCAATTCTAGAATAATTTTTGTCCTATAATGAAGGTTCGTTTAACATTCGAACATGATATACGCCACCAGCAACCTTATTTTTTTCTGCATAAAAGGTAACCGTCACTTTGTCTTTATCATTGATAAGTGCCTTTGGTATCGGGTAAGATTTAGAATATAACTCACCAATATTTGGTTTATTAAAGTGTTCTCTAGCTAGCACATGTCCATCAATTTTGATTTCAAAATCTCTTTCCATCTTCTTACCATTGATTTCTAACATAAAATCACTTTTGTTATACGTAATGTACAAATACATCTCTTTTTCCGGTTCAACTCGTAAGTCATAACTAAAATACCCTTCATCCCGGGCATCTCTCCAACCACTATGGACGTCATTACTGTAACCTGAGGTTGAATTTTTCACCTGTATATTGTGATCTACTTCTGGTTGTTGTTCATTAGGCGTAACCTCATCAACTATAATTTTTTGTTCTCGAGCTTTTCGTTTTCTTTCTTCATCACCGAATTCTTTGAACTCTTGTTCCGACATAATATTCCAATAGATAGTATAACGTTCATGATGAATATCATAAAAAGGTTTCAACTGCAGCTGTTGATGTCCAGGTTGTCCGATCGCTTCTGTTTCAAATACCAGTTTTTCAGCGTCTTTAATCTTTATCCAATCATTTAACGGTTCATTTGTCACCAATACTGGCACATTAATTAAGGGATGATTATTTAATGCCTGGTGATCATGGAGAATATCTGTTTCAGGAAAATTTTCACGGCCTAATGCCCCTGCTAACACAATCGGTCCATACATGATTGCTTGTTTTTTCTTATCATCTTTTGCATGATATCGATGTAAATGCAGTGGTAAATCATATGTAATCTGATCTCCTTTTTGCCAAGTGTGTTCGATGATTAGGTATCCATTATCCTCTTTCGGTTTTACTTCATTTCCATTAATTCTAATCGTTGATGCACCAGATAGCCAGTAAGGCTTTCTAAAAGCAATCTCTTTTACTTCACTGCCTACCTTTTCGATTGTGATGGTTGTGTTTAGCTGATATGGAAAATTGGTTTGTTGACGAACAACCATATCATCATTTTTGATTGATGCTTCTGCTGAGATAAATAAATGGACATACAATCTGTCAGCTATTTTTTCAAAAATACGACGATTATATCTTGCCGGATTCTCCATTCCTGTACCAGTACAACACCAAAAGGAATGATCGTGTGAATGATATACTTTAAAATGTCCTGGCTCAGAAGATACAAAGTATGTTTTCATTCCTGAATCAGGATCTTGTGACGCAAGAATATGATTATACAAAGCACGCTCGTAATAGTCATAGTAATGAGCCGATTGCTCCCATCCAAAAAGGATTTCAGTTAACTTTAGCATGTTATAGGTATTACATGTCTCAGTTGTCAATATCCCTAGTTCTTCATCATTTTCTGGTCCAAAGTGCTCTCGAATACTATTTCCGCCGATAGCATACGTACGATAATGAACGACTTGATCCCAAAAGAATGTCGCTATCCGCTTATATTTTTCTTTCCCTGTGATATTGTAGAGTTTAGCTACTCCGATCACTTTTGGTATTTGTGTGTTGGCATGCTTTCCTTCTAAATCATCTTTGCCTTTCGCTAATGGCTCTAGTACTTTCTCATGATAAAATCTTTCAGCTAACTCTAGATAACGCATATCATTCGTTATTACATACAGATCAGCAAATACTTCATTCATCCCACCGTGCTCACAGGTCAACATACGTTGGAATTGGTCTTTTGTTAAACTCTGCAAACCATTGTATGCCCAGTCAGCCAGTTTGGTCACGATCTCCAATGCTAATTTAGAGCCGATTATGTAATGGACATCGATTAGTCCTGCATAGATTTTATGTATGGAATACCACGGTACCCATGATCCCCCTAGGCTAAAGTTCCCTACTTCAAATTCACCAGAAAACACCTGATCAAAACAGTCTCTCGGGACACCACTTACATAGCCGTCCTTATCAATAGATTGAACAGCAGCTAATTCGGATAAAGCATATTCTATTTTTTTATTTAATGCTTCATCGCCTGTTACCTGATACATCGTTGCGGCAGCTGATAGCCAGTGACCTATGGAATGACCAGCAATCTCCATTGATTCCCATCCACCATATCGTTCTTTTTTAGCTGTTTTACCAGCAGCTTCATAACATGGTGCAACTAGTCGATCAATATCTAAATATAGTAAATATTCCTTTCCTTTCTGTTGAGAGTTTTTAAACATTCCGTCTAACAAGTTCACTCTTTGCATATTCTGCACCTCCACTAGCTTATCTATAATTACTAGTATGAAGTGTTGAGACACAGTTGTACATTCACAATAATTAAAATTACATATCTCTTTTTTTGATTTCTGTTAAAATATAATCAAACTATTTTAAAGGAGCGATCGCTTTGTCTCATCCTATAATTATATCAAGTAGCTCATTCCCGCTTATTCATGAAATAGGTTTAATGACTGATAAAGATGGAGTGGAGAAACATCCGGATCGTGTGATGCCAAAATTAAATGTATTCGTTTACGTTAAAAAAGGACAATTACAAGTTATAGAAGATGACGAAGTATATAAGCTAAAGAAAGGATCCTATCTTTTTCTTAGAAAAAACATCCATCATTGGGGAAGCGAATTCTATCAACCAGGTTCTGAATGGTTTTATATTCATTTTTTTAATCGTGATATACAAGAAAATGTTAATGAATATAGTATGTACGGAAAAACTTCACTTGTTCATCATGAAGAATATCAGAGAAAGTTGACATTGCCTAAATACGGTGAAGTGTCTCACCTCGGTTACACCCAATCACAACTTGAGCAATTATTAGAAATGTATGAATCATCTCATCCGATGAGACCTATATTAACCAGTATGCATACACATCAGTTCTTTTTAGAGCTATACTTGGAGAATTTGGAAACCTATACAAATAGAAAGTCAAACAGAATGATAGCTAAAATGATTCGGTTAATTGATGAACAGCAAAGTAACAAATTATCGAGCCAAGAGATATCAGAAGCTTTAGGTATGAATTATGCTTATCTTTCCACGCTATTTAAACAGCATACAGGTAAAAGCATTACACAATATCAAAATGAGCGCATGGTGGAAAAGGCAATTCAATTATTTCGCAGAGAAAACTACAATGTTTCAGAAGTGAGCGACAAACTAGGATTCTCTAACCCTTTTTATTTTAGTCGCGTCTTCAAGAAAGTAACCGGCATGCCTCCAACCGATTACTTGAGACAAATTTATCGAGGTTGAAAAACATTATCTATCTGTAAGTAAAGCGCAGAGCGCCCGCTTAGAAACGTAGCGGCGTCAGAATCAACTGAGATAAAGGAATCACGGTGAGTTTACGAACCGATGATGACTTATCGTAGGGCGATTCGTGAAGTCGCCTAGTTTTTGGGCGCTCGGAGCTAGACATCTGCGCAAATTTTATACTTTCTTGTTTTACAAGAAAAACCCGGAAAGCCCACGCGGTCCTGTGCAAAGTAGTTATTTTGACATGAATAATAGGCGTAACAACCGCTGCGGCTTGCCCACTTCGCTTAATTACGTTCTACATTTTTTAACGTTCGGACATTACATCTTTTATTTTACATTGTATAAAACTCAAAAAGTTAGCTGTCACTTACGTTGTAGAGCTGCTTTATAGTGGAGGCCGCCCGCTTCAACTCCTGTGGAAACGGTTTTACCTGA
>NZ_WJID01000073.1:0-3928 GCF_010994055.1 Gracilibacillus thailandensis
GTTAGCTTGGTCCATTTCGTCAGCTATCAAAAGTGGCGACTACCCAAGAAGCCCCCACTTCAAACAACCCATAAGGGTGGTAAGTGGTGGGAGTAGTTCACAATGGGCGCTTAATCTGTCATGCTAAAAAAATTGCACCATATCCCAATGCTCCGATGATCACGAATGCGGGATGGACTTTGAATTTCACTAAGAAAAGCCAGCTTAGTCCGATTAATAATATGGTTTGTAATGTTCCTTCGTTCTCGTAGGATTGGAAAAAGAATTGAAAGGTTAAAATACCTAGTAGAACTGCAATTGTAGGCCGGATAACCATTGTCATTCTTTTTACTTTAGGTGAGCTTTTAAACTTATTTAAGATACTAAGTAAAATAATCATTAAAATAAGTGAAGGTGCTACTGTTGCGAAAATCCCAACACTTGCACCGAGTATGCCTGCTTGTTCATAACCGATATACCCTGCCATCTTCGTAGCGATTGGACCTGGGAGCGCATTTCCGATAGCAAGTACCTCCCCAAATTCGGAAAGGCTTAACCATTCATAGCGATTCACTACTTCATTCTGCACTAAAGGAATGCTTGCGGGACCTCCGCCATAACCAACGATTCCAGGTATGAAGAAGGCGATAAAAATTTCCCAATAAATCATCGTTATTTATTCATTCCCTTCTTGTTTCGATGTTGTCGTAAAAGCAATTATCAATAATACCAGGATAATAATTGCTGGGTGAATGTTAAGTAATTGTAGCAACACAGTACTCCCGATAATCAAGGCTACATTTAACTTCCAACCTAAATCTTTTGTTCCTTTTTTGACAAAATCCCAAGTCAGTATAGCGAGCATGACACCGACAACAGGTACAATTGCGTGCGTCATCCCAATCACCCAAGGTAATTCACTAAAACTGCTTAATGAAACGAGTAAAACGATCATAGCGATAATGGTTGGTATAGTCGTTGATAATACAGCGTTTATTGCACCTAACCATCCAGCGACACGGTACCCAATATATCCAGCCATTTTTGTTGCGATCGGTCCCGGGAGTGTGTTACCGATTGCGAGTATATCAGAAAACTCTTCATCATCCATCCATTTATAGTAATCGACCACTTCTTTATGAACAAGTGGTATGGAAGAGGGGCCGCCACCATAGCCTAAAATACCAACTTTAAAAAATGCCCAAAAAATATGGAAGTGTTTCATCGTTGTGTTGTCTCCTTTTTCTGTATGTTTGTTGTTATTTTAACACACTCATGTTACTATTGTTAATTATAATTGTTTGTTTATTTAACAAAAGAAAATAATATTTTTGTTTAAACTACTAAAGTTAATTAGAGGTGATCGTGTGAAGGCTTATCGGCCAACGGTAATGGCTACAAATGGGGCAGTTACTACCCCGCATTACTTAGCTTCCCAAGCAGGTATGAAAATATTGCAAATAGGTGGTAACGCCATACACGCTGCTATTTCGATTGCTGCTACGCTAGGGGTTGTCTATCCTCATATGAATGGCTTGGGTGGGGATAATTTTTGGTTGTTTTATAATGCTAAAACGAAAGAGTTAAAAGGGATAAATGCCAGTGGGCGCTCGGGAGAAATGGCTGATATAGCCTACTATCATCAGTTAGGTTATGACACTATTCCGGAGCGTGGCTATTTAGCGGCAAATACTGTACCGGGAGCGTTATCAGGTTGGTTGAAAGCTTATGAATATGCTGAATCAGATATGGAACAGACGATGAATTGGTCAGAGTTGTTAGAAGATGCTATCGAGTATGCTGAAAATGGTTTTCCGATTACTGATAGCCAAATAAAAATGGCAAAAAGCTTTTTGGCTAAAGAAGCTAGTAACGAAGAGCGAACAAATAATGACTTTTATTCTATCTTTATTGAGCCTTTATTGCATTGCAAAGGAGCTGGTCAGCTTTTTTACCAAAAGGATTTAGCGAATACTTTGAGAGCTATTGCAAAGGATAAAGGGCACTCGTTTTACCATGGGGATATTGCTGCTAAGATGGTAGAAATGTGTCAAAGTCAACATGGTGTTCTTACCAAACAGGATCTAGCGAATCACACCGCAGATTGGATGGAACCAATTGCTGTTGATTACCGTGGATACAAAGCTTATAATTTGCCACCGAATACACAAGGGATTGCTTCATTATCTATTTTAAATATGATAAATCAATTTGACTTATCAGAAATAAAAAATGATGCCTTCTACTACCACTTGATCGTAGAAGCAACAAAGCTAGCCTTTGAAGATAGAGATCGGTGGGTGACAGATCCAGAATATACTATGCCACCTATTGATCAATTGTTATCGAAACAGTATGGTCAGCAATTAGCTGAAGTAATCGAGAACAAAGAAGAAGCGGGAACATTTACCGCATTGTTAGATCCAAGAGGAGACACGGTGTGGTTTGGTGTAGTAGATAAGTGGGGAAATGCGGTATCGATGATTCAAAGTATTTATCATGAATATGGTGCCGCAGTGGTACCTCCAGAGACTGGGGTTTTGCTACAAAATAGGGGGAGCTTTTTTTCGCTGGATGAGGAAGCGATCAATCGATTAGAACCTAAAAAACGGACCTTTCATACGCTTAATCCAGCAATGTTGTTTAAAAACAATCGGCCACACCTTGTATATGGAACGATGGGAGGCGAAGGTCAACCGCAGACCCAAGCAGCCCTAGTAACTAGAATTATCGATTACAAATATGGTGTTCAAGAAGCTATCGAAGCACCTAGATGGTTATACGGAAGAACGTGGGGAGCTAGTTCCAATACGCTTAAATTGGAAAAAAGAATCGATCCATCAGTTCAAGCAATGTTAAGGAAAAAAGGTCATGATATTGAGTTAGTAGAAAGCTATAGTGATATGATGGGGCACGCTGGAGCGATCTTAATAGATGATGAAAATATCAAACTTGCCGGAAGTGACCCAAGGAGTGATGGCATAGCACTTGGTTATTAATGATGGAAAAAGTGGCAGTCATTTTGTAGGGATGGAGCTTTATACAAGATTAGTATCTATTATTCATCTCTAGATTGATCTAATGCCTTTATAAAATAAGCGGTGGGCAACAATACACCGATCGCTGCTTGCAATAAAGCAAAGAACCTGGCAGTATTAACGGGAATCATATCTCCATAACCAATAGAAAGAATGGTGACACCGCTAAAATATAATAGATTGCTAAAGCTGTGCTCAACAGGAGTTTCTGCCGATAAGTCTTGTACAATCACTGTTTCCTCAAAAGATAATGCGTAATAAAGCAGAGAAAAGCCAAATGTAACGCCACACAATACAAAAAATAGTTTCATAAAGAGTGCGGTACTAAAATAACTTTTCTTATAGGTCTTATTTCGGAAAAAATACACTAAATGAATGATGATAAAAAGAATGGCTGCGATTAATAAGAATTGAGACATGGTGATACCCCCTTTACTCCATATATTAACTATTGAACTGTAAATTAAACTTCCTTTGTTCTTAGGCAAGAAAGTATAAAATTTTGATATTTGTCTACGCAAGCGCCCAGAAACTAGGCGACTTCACGAATTGCTCTACGATAAGTCATCGTCGGTTGTAAACTCACTGTGATTCGTCGCTACGTTTCTAATCGGGCGGGGCGCTCTGCGTTTTTTTATAAGTAAAGAAAGTATATAACCCGCGGTATCAACGCATTTGTAAGCAGAGTAGCCATTTTGAAATAGCTTGTACAGGTAACCATCGCTACGGCTGTCCACTTCCCTTTCCACGGGATTTTCGCCTAAGCTAACTTTGGTAAGCAAAGAGCGCTTGCCAAAGTGGATCTTAGTCGAAAATCATCCGGTAGGAGTGGAAGTGGACGGCCTCCGCTATGGAACTGTTCTACAACGTTTGTGACTGCTAACTTCTCGAGCTTTCTTAACCTGTGTAAT
>NZ_WJID01000074.1:0-24240 GCF_010994055.1 Gracilibacillus thailandensis
GCCAAAGTGGATCTTAGTCGAAAATCATCCGGTAGGAGTGGAAGTGGACGGCCTCCGCTATGGAACTGTTCTACAACGTTTGTGACTGCTAACTTCTCGAGCTTTCTTAACCTGTGTAATAAAATTGGAATGTCAGCGAGTATATTCATTGTAGAGCATTAATTAGCGTAGGCGTCCACTTCGACTCCTGTGGGATCACTTTACAAAAGTTAGCTGAAGACACGCCCCACGGAAAGCGCAGTGGGCAAGCCGCAGCGGTTGTTACGCCTATTATTCAATAACTATTTTGGACAGGAACGATGGGGGTGCCGGTTTTTCTTATTAGCCTAAAGAAAAAAGTCTATATATTTGTTACAATGGTCATGAAGGTTAGTAGAAAGGAAGTTTACGATTATGACGTTTGTAAATGAAGTAAAGCGTCCGATTACGCCAGATTATGATCCATGGGAAGCATACATGGACGTTGAACAATATGGGGAGATGACGTTAACCAATATAGAATTTACCACCACACATTTGTGTAATATGCGGTGTGCACACTGTGCTGTTGGATACACGTTGCGTGATAAAGATCCAGATGCATTGCCTTTTTCTTTATTAAAGCAACGATTAGATGAAATCCCTCACTTACGCACATTAAGTATTACTGGCGGAGAACCAATGATGTCTAAAAAATCAGTGCGAGAATATGTGGTGCCGTTGCTTCGTTATGCACATGAGCGTGGTGTTCGGACACAAATAAATTCAAATTTAACATTGCCTTATTCCCGGTATGAAGCAATTATCCCTTATTTAGATGTACTACATATATCACATAATTGGGGAACACCTGAAGAATTTGCGGAAACAGGTTTTGCGAATATGGAGCGGAAGCCAAGTGAAGACAATCGCAGAAAGTATTTTGAACGAATGATTGAAAATTCCCAGAGACTTGCTGCAGAAGGTGTAATGGTATCAGCGGAGACAATGTTGAACAAACGAACGTTTCCTTATTTGGAATCAATTCACGATCATGTTGTGGAAATGGGGTGTGCTCGTCATGAGATTCATCCGATGTACCCAGTAGATTTTGCCAGCAACTTGGAAACACTTCATTTGAGAGAAATGCAAGAAGGAATTGAGCGGCTTCTCGATCATCGAGACGATTCAATGTGGATGTTATTTGGAACATTGCCATTTTATCCATGTAACAGCAATGAAGAAGAGCTTGCTTTGTTAAAACGATTATACAAGGAGAAAAACGTAACGGTACGAAATGATCCGGACGGGAGATCTCGTCTTAATGTTAATATTTTTTCTGGAGAAGTGATTGTGACCGATTTTGGAGATGACGAGGAACCCTCGCTCGGTAATATTCAAAACACTCCGTTACAAACTTCTTATGAGCGTTGGATGGAATCGAAAACAGCAAAATCATTGAACTGCCATTGTCCGGCTG
This sequence comes from Gracilibacillus thailandensis, assembly GCF_010994055.1. Taxonomy (NCBI): domain Bacteria; kingdom Bacillati; phylum Bacillota; class Bacilli; order Caryophanales; family Bacillaceae; genus Gracilibacillus; species Gracilibacillus thailandensis. The sequence goes on from NZ_WJID01000074.1 coordinate 1,439, forward strand.
TTAAATGCTTAGGCCCAAATATTTTGGTTAAAAATACGTATTACCAAGATGTTGATTTTACGAGAAGGTCAGCAAATTTCACCCTTTAAGAAAAATACCCCTGTTTCTTTCACGGAAACAGGGGTATTACGTTCATGAAGGAATATAGCTGCTTTTTTTATTCCTAGTTGTTCGATTAAAAACATATAGACAAATATACTGCATAATTTACTTGAGCGTAATGCCAGTTGTGAAAAGTTCAAGTTACATTCGCATGGAAGTCAATTTTGGAGTTTTTGTGGAGTACTTCAAGCTATATTATGTGAAAGATTGTTAAGGTATTACCGTGTACACGTTGTTTTTGGCAACGTGTACATTTATCTTTGTGCATTATTCTTACGAAGTAAAACTATATGCTATGTAAAGCAGTAGGTCGGTTTGCTAATAGCAGAATATAGTATTTCCAATCATGGAAAAATGTTACTACATACATGACAAATGTCATTTTAAAGTGCTGACAATTGCGTCTTATAAAATAGCTGAAATTGGAGTAAACTGCATATATAGTAAGCTTCGAAAGTAGGGATGTTGATGAGTAAGCAAAAACAAGCGAAATTAAGAAAAGATGTCATGCCGTATGCAACATCGAAAACAAAAACGAGCATGATTCAATTATTCAACACGATACCACCATTTTTTATATTGTGGTTTTTGGCATATCAAAGTTTGTCGGTCTCCATTTTCTTGAGTCTCGCATTTTCTGTTGTTGCAGCAGGATTTATGGTAAGGACCTTCATTATTTTTCATGATTGTGCTCACCAATCCTTTTTCAAAAATAAGAAATGGAACCGTGTGATTGGAACGTTGACAGGTGTTCTTACTCATTTTGCTTTTGAAAAATGGAAAAGAGAGCATTCGATTCACCATGCCACAAGTGGAAACCTAGATCAACGTGGTACAGGTGATATTTGGATTATGACAGTTAATGAATATGAACAAGCTAGTAAATGGCAAAGGTTACAATATCGCCTGTACCGTAATCCTTTTGTGATGTTCGGTTTAGGTCCATTTTCATTATTCTTGTATGAAAATCGTTTTAATCGGAAAGATGCTCGTAAGAAAGAGCGCTGGAATACGTATTTAATCAATTTTATGTTAGTTGCAATCTATGCAATTATCGTGCTGACGTTAGGATGGCAGGCGATTTTACTTGTCCAACTACCGATAGCATATGTAGCAGGTGTTCTTGGTATTTGGTTATTTTATGTTCAACATCAATTCGAGGATTCCTACTTTGAGAATGAGTCGGAATGGGATTATGTGAAGGCAGCTGTGGACGGAAGCTCCTATTATAAGTTGCCGAAATGGTTGGAATGGATGACAGGGAATATTGGTTATCACCATGTTCATCATCTAGCACCAAGAGTGCCGAACTACCATTTGGAGAAGGCGCACCAAGAAACACCGCCATTGCAAAAGGCAACGACAATTACCTTGAAGACAAGTTTAGAGTCAATTCGCTTTCGATTATATGATGAAGAGCAAAAGACTTTTATTAGTTTTAAGGAAATGAAACAGCGAAGTAAAAAGAAATCAAATATTTCGTTACCTTCGACCAAAGGTAGGCAGACAATTCGTTTCTGATAATCCCCCCCTGTCCCATTGTTCCAATTCTTTTTGGTACAATGGTGATGGGGGTTATTTATATCTGAAAGTGAAGTGCTGAGATTCAGTAAGTATTGTCATAAAAACAGAATTAAAGACAAATTTCAAAATGTAGATAAACAATAATGTACTTGTTTGTCCTTCGTGAGGTGATTTCAATGAGGCATTGGTATGATATTTTTCCTCGGAACACGGGGTTAAGTTTATATATTTGGATCATTTTTTGTGTGTTGCCATTTTATTTTATTTTCCATTCCACTTCTCTTTGGGAGATTGCGGCAGGAATAGCCGCAACCATGTTGTTTTTTGGTGTATATTGGATGACTTTTAATTCGCACGGTCCATTAGTATACATAGGATTAAGTATTGAATTTGTGATTAATATCATGATGACGATGTTATTTGGATATGTTTATTTTGCACTATTCATTGCTTTTTATATAGGAAATATTCGTAGTAAAGCAGGGTTTATTACGATGTATGTTATCCATCTCGTCACAACTGTTGGAGCGATGACAGCAGGATTCTTACTAAATTATTCCTTGTTTTTAAGTCAAATTCCCTTTTTAATTATGACTATTTTAGGGGTTATATTAATCCCGATAAATCGCTATAATCGATTTAAGCAGGAGAAATTGGAAGGGCAGTTGGAAGATGCGAATAGAAAAATATCACAATTAGCGATTATAGAAGAACGGCATCGGATTGCAAGAGATTTACATGATACGTTGGGGCAAAAATTATCGATGATAGGCTTAAAAAGTGAATTATCTGCCAAACTAGTCGAAAAAGATCCTGAAGCTGTAAAGAAAGAGCTGCAAGATGTTCAGGATACGGCTCGTCAAGCATTGAAGGAAGTTCGCGAAATGGTTTCTAATATGAGAAGTATCCGATTAAGTGAAGAAGTGGAACATGCCAAGCAGTTACTAGATGCTGCAGAAATAGGGTCAGACATTACATTTGAAGCTGATGGCGGTCATCTCCCGCTTTTTTTAGAAAACGTGTTAAGTATGTGTTTAAAAGAAGCAGTAACCAATGTAGTGAAGCATAGCCGTGCTTCTTCCTGTTCGATTAACATTATCGAAACAAAGCAGGCTATACAATTGGCAGTGGTTGATAATGGTATCGGTAATGCGGGTAACGAAAGCTATGGAAATGGCTTAAAAGGAATGAAAGAGCGGCTGGAATTTGTCAATGGGACATTAGCTATCAAGAGAAAAAAGAATGGTTTTGAAGTGTATATATCTGTTCCGAAAGTTTTGAAACAGATAGAAGAGGAGGAAGGGCTGTGATCCGGATTGTGCTAGCTGAAGATCAACAGTTGTTATTAGGAGCTCTAGGTGCTTTGTTGGATTTAGAGGAAGATATGGAAGTGGTCGGAAAAGCCAATAATGGGGAAGAAGTATTGGAATTAGTTAAAGAAGAAATGCCAGACATTTGCTTAATGGATATCGAAATGCCAGTAATGACAGGGCTAGATGCAGCAGAACAGCTACGAAACCACGCTTGTAAAGTAGTAATCCTCACGACATTCGCAAGACCGGGATATTTCGAAAGAGCAAGAAATGCCGGTGTTAGTGGCTATTTATTAAAGGATAGTCCTAGTGAGGATTTGGCACAGTCCATTCGCCAAATTATGAGAGGGAAACGTGTTTATTCACCGGAATTAATAGATATCGCTTTTTCAGAAGAGAACCCTCTAACAAGAAGAGAAATCGAAGTAATGAAATTGTTAGCGGAAGGAAAAACAACAAAAACTATTGCAAAAGAACTTTTTTTATCCAATGGAACGGTTAGGAATTATATTTCTATTATTCTAGATAAATTAGAGGTGGATAATCGTATTGAGGCGATTGCAAAAGTGAATGAAAAGGGCTGGCTAAAATAGAAACTGTTTTTCGGTTTCTATTTTTTGCATTTTGATGTAAAAGGGCATACAATAACTTTCGTGACTAGAAGTAATTTATATAAGATGATGTTCAAAAAGTCACCCAAATGATAAGCGGCGAATCTCTTTGTTGGCTTGTTTCTCATTCGGCAGCTTTTTGAACACGCACTATAAGGGAGTGAGAGAATGACTACAACTGTTCAAAAGCGAGGAACTATCGTTGCATTGTTACTGGCAGGATCTTTTATCGCGATATTGAATCAAACGCTAATGATTACAGCAATTCCTCCGATTATGAATGAAATGGGAATTACTGCTAACTCAGCACAATGGTTAACGACGATTTTTATGTTAGTAAATGGAATAATGATTCCGATTAGTGCGTTTCTGATAGATCGATTTACAACGAGACAATTATTTATTACAGCAATGACTGTATTTACCATTGGTACGTTGGTAGCAGCATTAGCACCTAATTTTGCTGTATTATTAGCTGGACGGGTAATCCAGTCCGCTGGTGCAGGTGTGATGTTACCATTAATGCAAACTGTATTTCTTATGATATTCCCGGTTAATAAACGAGGATCAATTATGGGATTAGTAGGGTTAGTTATTTCTTTTGCTCCAGCAATTGGTCCATCTTTATCAGGTTGGATTACCGAACATTATTCATGGCGCGTTTTATTCTACATAATATTGCCTATCGCTATTATTGATATCGTCATCGCTTATTTTGTGATGAAAAATGTAACCGAGATTTCGAAACCGAAGCTAGATATTCCATCCATTATCTTGTCTTCTTTAGGATTTGGTGGTTTGTTATATGGCTTTACAAGTGCAGGTAATAATGGTTGGGACTCCCCGATTACGATAGTTGTTTTAATAATAGGGGTTATTTCACTGATCTGGTTTATTTTAAGACAATTGAAATTACGACACCCAATGTTAGAGTTTCGAGTCTTTACTTATTCGATTTTTCCATTAACAGTAACGCTTGGTATGATTGCATTTATGGGGTTAATTGCAGTTGAAACTCTTGTGCCGTTGTATATGCAGGAAGCTAGGGATTTTACGGCTGTACAATCAGGACTGGTTATTTTACCAGGTGCACTCATTACCGGCTTTATGTCCCCGATAACAGGACGGATATTTGATAAAATTGGTGCAAGATGGCTTGCGATTGTAGGCTTTTCATTAATGACAATTGGTTCATTCCTATTCACGATTTTAGATGATAAAACATCGATTACGTATTTGACAATCGTGTTTGCAATTAGAATGTTAGGTATTTCTATGGTAATGATGCCTGCAGCGACTGCTGGTTTAAATCAGTTACCGAAAAATCTAATTGCCCATGGTGCAGCAATGGATAATACATTACGTAATGTGTCAGCATCTGTTGGTACAGCGATTATCGTAACCGTATTAACACAGGCAGAATCAATTGCTGAACAAAGCGGTGATCAATATCCAGGGATAACTGGCGCGAATACAGCCTTTTTAGTCCTTTCCGTTATCACCTTAATTGGATTAATTCTATCCTTTTTTATTAAAAACAGTAAGCCGTATGATGAAAAAGAATCAGAGTAGTGAGTAGTCTACTTTGAAGGAGAAAAATTGAACGAGGCTAAACATGAACATCTATTGCTGTTCATGTTTTTTCTTTATCAGAAAGGATAAAATCAATGTAATGACTGTGTTAAGCGAAGTAGTTATTTTGAAGAGTATTATGTATCAAATAAGAAAATTTTGTGATTTGTCTAGCTCCGAGCACTCAGAAACTCGGCGACTTCACGAATTGTATCGCTATTTGTGAGTAAAAACAACCGTGTTACCTCATGCGAGCGTTGTAGAGTAGATCTTAACGAAGGCCGGCCATTTCCATTCCTGTGGGACCTGAAGTTCCACTTTATTGAGCGGGTTTTGCTCGAAAAAGTTAGCTGAAGGGCAAACCCGACGGAGAGGGAAATGGGCAGCCGTAGTGGTGGTCAAGCAGTTGATATTATTCACAATAGCTACTAGAGGAAGCGACTAAGCGAATTGCTCAGTTTCTCTTATATATAATAAATAAGTAGCTATTTTATCACTGTCGCTTATGTTTAGGAATTGCTTGTTCCATAAAGTTATCTGCCAGTTTCTTAAGTTCTTTTTTCATGGTCTCGCCTTCCATCGGTAAACCATGGCCAGCGATTATCATGTCAGGATCTAAATCAGCTAGCTTTTTGACAGTCTTCTCTGCGCTCATCCAGTCTTCTGTAAAATAAGCAGGAGGTCCGTAAACATGCTGTAAAGGGAAAAGCACTGCCCAGGATGATTCCGGTTTCTCAGTAGAAATTGCATCACCTGCAATTAATAAACGATCCTTTTCACGAAACAAACTGATGTGGCCGACGGTGTGTCCGGGTGTTTCGATGTACTTCCAATCTTTGAGAAAAGGAACAGAACCATCATTTGGCAATGCTGTCACAAGACCTTCCAAGTGTTCTGGCTTAGTAGGGAATATCGTTGATAATAATGAAATCATCCCTCCACCAACAGTTGGATCTCCTGGAGGGTATTCCTTTTTGCCTGTGACAAAATCCATTTCGTTTTCGTGGATATATATTGGTACGTTCCAATATTCTGCCAACTTTTTCGCGGAACCGATATGATCAAAGTGACCATGGGTTAATATAATTGCCTGTGGTGGTTTATTGCCATAACGGTGTTCGCAAGCGTGAAGAATTCTATCATGATATTTTCGTGTGCCACTATCGATTAAGACCCAATCTTCATTTGGGGCACCGATCATGATGACGTTAACAACAAGAGTCCGGTAATAAGCGATATCTGGAAGGACTTCTTCCGGAATGGCATGGTCTAAGTCATGTTCAAGGTCTTTCCACTTATCAATATGTTCTTGATCCATTGTTTGTCCCACCTTATTTGTGCGTAAACTATCCTCATTATTTTGGTGTGAAATGAAAAGATTTATACTATAATCTGAAAATTTTAAAAAGTACTTGTTGTTTTTTTAGTAGTATGATATGATTTGTAGCAAATCCAAGTGATGTACTTACAATTTAAAAAAACGCAAGATTTTCTTATCCAGAGAGGTGGAGGGACTGACCCAGCGAAGCCTCGGCAACCAGCACGTATGTGCCCGGTGCCAATTTCAGAGAATCAATATTGATTCGAAGATGGGGAGATTCGACGGCGATTGTTTTTGTGTAGCGTAATGCAATTACTCGTAGAATCCTTCTCTATCTTTATAGGGAAGGATTTTTTATTTTAAAATACGAGGAGAATGTACAACTGAGATCCAGCTGATTATAAGTGGATTCAAAAGAATTAATTCATGAGATTGTGGATACAGATGAGCTAATTGTAGGAACATCTAGTTATCGCAACAGGTGGGACGTATCATCACTTTTTGAATTAATGTCATTAGCAGGTTATATATTAAAGCATAACAGTCTATGCATATGATGAACACTTTAATAGGGAAGTGATTAGTGCAGAACAACCCTTAGCACAAACATAAGTAAAATTTATGTAAAAAATGAAAAACCCCTTTACATGTATGGACAAATTAGTTAAAAATGATAAAATTTTAGTAAGTCGATGTGAGGGAGTTCGATCGAGATGAAAATGTGGATGAAAAAATTAACCGTTTTATTAGTGACGATATTAACTCTTGGGTTATATGTTCCCCCTATCTACATTAATGCTGATGTAGACTTAGGCAAAAAGGACATTGAGCCAAGTGAAGATCAGCCGAAACAATTAGATAAAGAAGAAATTGAAGATTCGATAACAGAAGAAAACCTAATTCTTGAAGACTCGAATCAACTTTATCTCGAGGAATTAAATCATCTTGCAAAAGAACAAGTGCAAGCAAAGCTAGGTACAAAAATCTCGGCAAAAGTGAAGGGAGATCTTGCTCGAACTGTCTTACCAAATCTTGAAACGGTATTAGATGCATTATATAAAGAAATTGGCGAGGAAGAAAGTCAATACTTAATGATTGCCGAAGAGCCCTCAGGCGGATATGGAGAGCGTATCTTTAACTTATATCATGTAAAAGATAAAGAAAATGTTGCAAAGTTTCATGTCAATCGGTTAAGAAGACCACAAGACGGTTATTATTTTCAATTCCACTATCATTTGCAAAACGATCAATTCGAAGAGCATTTCCCGATAGCAGAAGTTTATTGGGGAAAAGATACACCACCAAAATGGATGTCGCAATAGATAGGATGCCTTACGTATAGGAGGCATCCTTTTTAACCATAATATCAGAAATATAATATGTCAGAATTTTAAAACATTTTCCTTTATTTTAATCCGAAATATCGATAAAATAGATTTTATCGTGAATTTTTTCATTTTAGGGAATTTATTAACAAAGGAGTCACAAAAAATGCCTATCAAAGTGCCGGATTTATTACCAGCTAAGAGTAAGTTACAAGAAGAGAATATTTTCGTTATGGATGAAAGCCGGGCATTTAAACAAGACATTCGGCCACTTAAAATATTAATCTTAAATTTAATGCCATTAAAGCAGCAAACCGAAACCCATTTATTACGATTATTAGGAAATAGCCCATTACAATTAGAGGTAGGATTGTTGCATACGAGTACACATACTTCTAGAAATACATCGGTAGAACATTTAAAGCAATTTTATAAATCGATTGATGATGTAAAGGCTAATAGATATGATGGACTAATCATTACGGGTGCACCAATTGAAAAACTAGCTTACGAAGAAGTGAATTACTGGGAAGAACTGTCTGAAATTATGGAGTGGAGTAAAACGAATGTCACCTCTACCCTGCATATTTGTTGGGGTGCAATGGCAGGCCTTTACTATCATTACGGGGTGGATAAATATATGATGCCGGAAAAATTATCAGGCATTTATACACATGCGCTCAATGATCCACGTGAGAAGTTAGTCAGTGGTTTTGATGAGGAGTTTTTAGTGCCCCATTCACGTCATGCTGATATACGAAAAGAAGATATCGAAAAGGTCTCGAGTTTGAAGATATTAAGCGAATCGGAGCAAGCGGGAGTATATATGGTCGCCTCAACAGATGGTAAACAAATCTTTGTTACAGGTCACCCAGAATATGATGCTTTAACATTAAAGAAAGAGTTTGATCGGGATATGGCAGCTGGACTAAACCCGATCATACCAGAAAATTATTATCCGAATGATGATCCTAATCAAACACCAAAATTACGCTGGCGCACACATTCTAATATTTTGATCTCTAATTGGCTAAATTATTATGTTTATCAGGAAACGCCTTATGAATTGTAAACAAAGCTTGGAACCTATTAAGTAAATGGAATAGGTTTTAAGCTTTTTTTGTTTATAAACATTTTGAAATGATATGTAGACGGAAAGCATCGCTCCGGCTGGCCCACTTCGCTTTCCGTGGGGCGTGTCTTCAGCTAACTTTTGTAAAGAAGATCGCTTTACAAAAGTGGATCTTCAGATCACGCTGATCCCACAGGAGTCGAAGTGGGCGCCTGCGCTAAATAACGTTCTATATTTTTTTAACGTACGGACATTACATCTTTTATTTTACATTGTATAAAACCTCAAAAAGTTAGCTGAAGGTAAAACCCCTAATTAGTATAACGCTTCCTTATTTAGAATGAATAACTATAAAATGGTTTTAAATCACAAACTTTGTGTAAAACATTAGTAAATGGTTTGTATGAGGTGAGTGATGTTGACTAGTTCTAATAAAAAGATAAAAATAATTACCGCTCCAGGATTTGCAGATGATGTCATTGATGAAATGAAAAGTGATTTGCCTTCCTTGTTGGAGTATTATGTTGATGAAACAGTAAATTGGGAATTTGAACACGAAACAGATCCTTTAACAGGATCGACAGAGAATGCAAGGGAGATTTTGGAATCAATATTAGAAAATGCACAAGAATATGATAATGTTTTTTTGATTTGTTTAACAGATTTACCGTTATTCCATAATAGTAATGTTGTGCTTGCTGAAGCATATGAAAAAAAGAATATAGCATTACTTAGTTTACCTGCTCTTGGATCTACCCCAATGGTCAAACGAATTAGGGCATCTATTATCCAATTAGTCAATGAAATGTACAGAGGAGTCACTGATGAAGACCAACAAAAATTGACAGATAAGATAGAGGAAGCAGCTAAAGACGGTCTAAGAATTGTTAATGGTTATATATTAGTTAGCAAAAAAGGGCTAGAGAGGTTCTCTCCAGTTAGAAGAGAAACACCTCTAAATGGTGAGAAAAATATCGATGTTCGTTTCACTATTCCTTCAAGATACTTAGGTGGCTTACGAATTTTACCTGGTATGGTACGGGCGAATCGTCCTTGTAGAATGTTTCCATCTTTCATAAAAGTAATGGTTGTTGCATTTACCACTGGAACTTACGCCTTAATTTTTCCGACTTCATGGATGTTAGCGAGTGCATATGATACGTGGCGTATGATTATATTAAGTGTTGTGTCTATTATTGCGATGGTAACTTGGATTATCGTCGCTCATAAATTATGGGAATCTCCAAGAATTGAAACAAATAACTTAAAAAGAATGTTATACAATATAACCACGGTTTGTACATTGGTGATTTCAGTTACATTATTCTATTTAAACTTATACCTTCTGTTCTTAATTGCTGTTTTTTTATTCATTCCTATTGGTATGTTAGAATCACAAGTAAGTTCTCACGTTAATTACAGTAATTACTTTTACATAGCGTGGATTATCACCAGCTTTGCAACAATCATCGGTGCTTTAGGATCTGCTTTAGAAAGCGAAGAAACAATACTTTCTGCAACTTATGGATATCGACAAAAACAGCGATATGAGCAGTTAAAAAGGAAAGAAAAAGAAACAACAAACTTCGAAATAAGATCTTAATGAAAAACCGGGCTCAAGATTGGCCCGGTTATACTTAATGTAGTTTTTGTTGATAGTGCGCATAGGAGTCTGTGGCGAGGGTTACGGCCTGGGCGAATGCTGCACCTCCGCCTAGTGCGGCGCTAACAGCAATTGTTTCCATTAGTTCCTCCTGGCTAGCGCCGTTTTCTACAGCACCCTTTGAATGATAAATAATACAATACTCGTCCTGAGCATAAATACTAATCGCTAGCGCCATGAGTTGCTTTTCTTTTTTACCAATTGTTCCATCCTTAAATGCCTCTTCGGTAAACTCAAAATATCCTCTTGTCATTTCCGGTAAGTATTCTTCCATTCTTCTAGTACCACGTTTGAAATCTGCTATTGATTGATCAAAATAGTTTACATGTTCATGATTTTCCATCTTTTTATCCCGCCTTTCATTTTAATGTGTGAAAAAGCATAATATTTTATACAAGTGATGATAGACAGAAGCGAGGACACTCAGTTAAAATTTGTAGAGGGGGTAATAAAAGATGAGTGAAACTAACAATAAAGTACAATTAAAGGTAAGGGACAATGGATCGATTTTGGTAACAGGAGATGTTGAATTAGTGGATGCAGAGGGAAATCCATTCGAAACAAAACCAAAATTTTCCTTGTGTCGATGTGGTGCATCCAAAAACAAACCGTTCTGTGATGGATCACATAAAGAAATCGGTTTTCAGGACCAAATCAGAGCGAAGTAAGTTTGACAAGCACACAAAGAATTTTGTGTGCTAATGCTTTTTTCTATTTTGAAAGTATGTTGTTTTAAACTCTCGTTATGTGGTATTACATCAGTAACGCTACTAAAAGAGAGGAGAATGATTATTTATGACGCAACACAGAGATATCGAAGTCGAAAGAAAAGAGAAGAAATCAGACTCTAGTAAGGTTGGCGTTGCTGCAATTAAATATATAACCTATTTAATTATTTTCTTTGGGATTTTGTGGTTTCTCATCACCTACGTCTTTGGTAGATTGTTATAATTGAAATAGTAAAGCAGAAGGCACAGCCAGTTCGGTTAGTGCCTTTTCCTTTTGATTGCCATTGCGGTTGCATGTGACTTGTAGTATTGTTGTGTTGGAGATGGAGGTGTTTTCATGAAGGAGAGGCAGCGGATTCTCTTAAAAAAATTATTGCTAGCAGATGGACAAGTAGCTTTAGTGCAACATTTGGCCGAAGAGTTAAATTGTTCAGAGAAAACAATTCGTAATGATTTGCAAATAGTGGAATCGTTTTTAAAAGAACAAAGTAATGGGCGATTGATTAGAAAGCCTGGTGTCGGTGTATCGATTGAAATATCTGATAATGAGAAGCAGGAGATATTGTCATTCATACAGTCTGAAAATAGGGAGAAAAGAGGTGTTTTGCACGTTTTAGAACAAAAAGAAATATTATTTCAGCTTCTTATTCATGAAAATATCTCCATTCAACAGTTAACAGATCGCTACTTTGTGTCACACTCTGCCATAAAAAAAGTAATCGAAGAGATGGAAACATGGTTGAAAACTAACTTTTATAACAAAGAAACAAGAATTTCAATGGATGGAGAAATTAGTACAGGACTTAGAGCGTATCTTTCTTATTAAAGTCCCAGAACAGGAAAAGGTATACTTAACGATGCAATTTCTAGGTGCAAAGTTTCAGGAAAGGCATGGTGATGTGTCTCACTTCGATGCGGATGTTGACCAACAAGCAGAATGGCTGACAGAAGTGTTGACCAAACGGCTGAGTGTTTTAGCATTAATGCCTTTTGGTCAGGATGAAACATTAAAAGATGGATTAAAGGTGCATCTTTATTCGGTTATCAATCGATTGAAATATGAACTCCCTGTTCAAAATCCGTTGGCGGCAGATATTAAACAGATGTATCCATTTATGTTTGATGCTTTAATTACAGCATTGCAGGATATGGAAGAGGAATTGCCATTTAAAATTCCAGAAGATGAAGTGGCATTTTTAACCTTGCATTATCAAGCTTCACTGGAACGAATAAAAGGGGAACGACAATTTAACAAGAAAATAGTAATTGTGTGTCATATGGGTATTGGCGTATCAGAAATATTACGTTCGAAAATTGCTGCATCGTTTCATGAAATCGATATTATTGCAACACTTCCACAAAATAAATTGGAACTGTTTTTAAAAGAACAGGCAGTAGACCTAATTGTTTCGACCATGCCTATAGAGAGTGAAACTATTCCATATGTGATGATTACCCCTCTTTTTAACGAGCATGACAAGAATAAGCTTCGAAATGCCTTGCTTGGAAAGAGCCAAGGTAATCGTGATGCTGTATTAAGAAGTTATCTAAAAGATGATTATGTATTTTTAGATTTAGCTATAGAACATCGCTTCGAATTAATAGAGAAATTGTCAGAGAGATTAGTTCATGATGGCTTGGTAGAAGAGGATTATGGTCATCAAGCGCTAATTCGTGAACGAGCAGCAGCTACAGCAATTGGTGGTGGGATTGCCATTCCACATGGGGACCCAAATTTGGTGAAAGAATCTGTCATCATAGTAGCAACGTTAAAAGAACCGATTACATGGGGAACGGAATTAGTCTCTTTAGTTTTTTTTCTCGTATTAAAACAGGAGCCATCCGATAAAAGAAGAAAGCTGTTCCACCAGTTATCTAGGTTGGCAGGCAATCCTGAGAAGGTTGCCAAACTGTCCGCTGTAACAGATGTGGATGATTTTTTAGCTATAATAGATTAAAAAAATCCTTGCAGTTCTAAGAATTGTAAGGATTTCTTATTGTCTAGGAAATCATATATAGCGCCAAAAACTAGGCGACTTCACGAATCGCTTCGGCTACCCACTTCCCTGTCCGTGGGGGTTACCTTCAGCTAACTTTTCCAAGCAAAAAACCGCTTGAAAAAGTGGATCTTCAGGTAAAACAGTTCCCGTGGATGGCGAAGTGGGCAAACGCAGCGGTTGTTACGTCTATTATTCATGTCAAAATAACTACTTTGGACAGGACCAGGTGGGCTTTCCTGGTTTTGAAACAGTTTTTCTCATGATAACAAATGGGGCAATTTTCCCTGTTCATCTGAACTAAAAAAATCATTTTTGCCGGAAGTAGTGGTAAGTTTCTTTTATTTTGATAAGCCTATTTAGGGGTATACTATGGGTAAATACAACAAGGGAAGGTGTTACAAATGACAAAAATATTAGCGATTACATCTTGTCCTAATGGGATTGCGCATACGTATATGGCTGCTGAGAATTTGGAAAAAGCAGCAGAAGAGATGAATATAGATATTAAAGTGGAAACGCAAGGCTCAATTGGGGCAGAAAATGAATTAACTGCTGCTGAAATTGAAGAAGCAGATGCGATCATCATTGCGGCTGATAAAACGGTTAATAAATCCCGTTTCGTTGGGAAGAAATTAGTAGCTACAGGTGTGCAGGAAGGGATTCGAAACCCTAAGCACTTAATTAAACAAGCATTAAGTGATGATGCTCCTGTTCATAAGGGGGAAGCAAGTAGTAAAAAAGAAAAAATGCCGACTGCTTCAGAAGGAACGAAGCAAAATCCAATTTACCGTCACTTAATGAATGGTGTCTCCTTTATGGTGCCATTTATCGTTGTAGGTGGTTTATTAATTGCCATTGCTTTAACTATAGGTGGTAATCCTGGAGAAGGCGGAATTACAATACCAGAGGATTCCTTTTGGAAAACGATAGAATCGATTGGTGCTGCTGCATTTAGCTTTATGGTACCAATCCTTGCTGGTTATATTGCTTACAGTATAGCGGATCGTCCTGGTCTTGCACCCGGTATGATTGGCGGTTATATTGCAGCAAATGGCAGTTTTTATGGGAGTGAAGCAAGTGCAGGTTTTCTTGGTGGTATTATTGCAGGTTTCTTAGCAGGTTATGTGGCGTTATGGATTAAGAAAATAAAAGTGCCAAAGATGGTACAACCCATTATGCCAATCATTATTATTCCGGTAATATCTTCTTTGGTAGTAGGTCTTCTTTTTGTATTGTTAATTGGTGCTCCAGTAGCACAAATTTTTGAATCACTCACAGGTTGGCTTGCAGGTATGCAAGGAACAAGCTCGGTTTTATTAGCACTTATTTTAGGTGCGATGATTTCATTTGATATGGGTGGACCGGTTAATAAAGTAGCCTTTTTATTTGGTGCCGCCATGATTGGGGAAGGTAATTATGAAATCATGGGCCCAATTGCAGTTGCGATTGCAGTGCCACCAATTGGTTTAGGTTTGGCAACAATAATGTTCAAAAATAAATTTGAACAAGCCCAGCAAGAAACTGGTAAAGCATCTTTAACAATGGGATTCTTCGGTATTACGGAAGGTGCGATTCCATTTGCTGCACAGGATCCTTTGCGTGTGATCCCGAGTATTATGGTTGGATCGATGACAGGATCAGTTATTGCGATGTTAAGTAACGTTGGAGATAGTGTAGCGCACGGTGGACCTATCGTTGGAGTATTAGGAGCAGTTGACAATGTATTGATGTTCTTCGTTGCCATTATTATCGGTTCGGTAGTGACAGCGTTCATGATCAAATTATTGAAAAAAGATGTAGATAATCCAGTATTGGAAGAAGCAGAGGAAGAAATAAATGATGAACCTGTCACGCAATCAGTGCAACAAATCGAGAAACTAACAGATATTACAAATGTTAACTTAATCGATACAGAGATAAAAACAAATGACAGAGATGAAGTTATTGATGAAATGATTGCAAAATTAGATGCAAATGATGTGTTAACTTCTAAAGAGGACTTCAGAAAAGCAATATTAGATCGTGAAGCAGAAAGCTCTACAGGTATCGGTATGAATGTAGCTATTCCTCATGGCAAATCAGATGCAGTGAAAGTACCACGCGTTGTGTTCGGCCTTCAGAAAGATGGAGTAGATTGGCATAGTGCTGATGATTCTCTGGCGAAACTGATCTTTATGATTGCCGTACCGAAGCATGTGGAAGGAGACGCGCATTTGAAGATTCTGCAAATGCTCTCTAGAAAATTAATGGATGATCAATTTAGGGAGCAACTGTTAAATGTGAAATCTGAGGAAGAAGCATATCAATTATTAGATCAAATACAATAACAGTAACCCCCTTCTCCAGTTAACTTGGAGAAAGGGGTTTTTTATTGCCAGAAAGTATAAAATCGTGCAATGACCTTGTTAAGCGAAGTAAGTAGTTATTTTGATATGTTTTATGTGTATTTGCAAAGCTCCAACTAATTCCTTCTGCGGACACGGCCTCAACTAACTTTGTGAAAAAAACACTTTGCTCAAGTTTCTTATGCTAATCTGATCCAAATTACCCTCTACGAAAAACCTTGTTAGATTACCTTACACAAAAATTGTGGAGCTTTAGATTTCAGCTTACACTGTATTTAACAGTTGATGTTAATATTATTTACAAGGAGAGGGAAAGGATTATGGAAACTGTACTTATGGATAATTTATGGGTCATTATTGGTACTTTTTTAGTTTTATTAATGATTGGTGGATTTATTTTACTTGAGGCTGGTTCTACTAGAATGAAAAACGCTGGCCACATTGCAGGTAAAACAATCTTCACCATTGGAATCGGCTCAATCGTATTCTGGGCTGTCGGTTGGGGATTTATATATGGAGAAGGTAACTGGTTTATCGGTTTATCTGATTTCTTCTATGGTGACACATCATTTAGTGAAGAAGGGTTATCCCCAGCAGTTGATTTTATGTTCCAAATGATGTTCGCACTTATCGCTTTAACGATTGCATTTGGTGGTTTCGCAGAACGTGCAAAATTATCAGCATATGTTATATTTGCTGTATTGTTCTCAGCTTTAGTTTATCCGGTGGTTGCTCACTGGATATGGGGTGGCGGTTGGTTAGCTGACCACGGTAAACAAGACTTTGCTGGTTCGACAGTTGTTCACTTAACAGGTGCAATGGCAGCATTAGCAGCAACAGTTATTTTAAAACCACGTATAGGTAAATACAATAAAGATGGCTCTTCTAATGAGTTAGCAGGACACAACCAAGTATATACAGCATTAGCAGTATTACTACTTTGGGTAGGTTGGTTTGGTTTCAACGGTGCAAGTACATTTGGTGTAAGTGATGCATTCTTTGGTTATGTTATTTTGAATACACAATTAGGAGCGGCAGCTGGTGCAATTGCAGCAATGTTACTTGTTTGGGCAGTAACAGGAAAAGCAGATGTCCCAACGACACTAAATGGTGCATTAGCTGGTCTGGTAGCCATTACAGCATCTTGTGGTTTCGTTGAACCATGGGCAGCAGTAGTGATTGGTGCGATTGGTGGTCTGATCGTTTACGCAAGTATGCGATTCTTTGATCGTGCTCGAATTGACGATCCAATCTTCGCATTATCAGTTCACGGTACTGTCGGTGTTTGGGGTACAATTTCCACTGGTTTCTTTGCTACACATGAATTATCAGTCGGCATGGATTGGGGTCAACCAGGTTTATTTTACGGTGGTGGATTCGAGCAATTAGGTGTTCAAATCTTGGGCGTTGTAGCATCTGGTGCTTATGCATTTGTTGTATCATTCATTCTCCTTAAGATTATGGATAAAGTAATGGGTGGACTAAGAGTTTCTGAAGAAGAGGAAATCATTGGCCTTGACATGAGTGAGCATGGTAGCTATGGTTATCCTGAGAACATTCCACACCCGAATGAACAAGCAAAATAATGCATCGTTCTTCGATAAAGGAGATGACCTCCGTCATGAGTTACGAAGACATAAGGAAATGGCGTGAACAGCAGATTCACCTACAAATGGACCATGAACAATTAAACGATTTTCACGATGATTTAATGCTGAAAACCGTACAATTAGCACTTGAGAAAGTTAAGGTAGAGCAGGGTGAAGTCCCTGCTCCCTTCGCTTTTTTTCTGATGGGTAGTGCCGGTAGAAGGGAACAATCCATATGGAGTGATCAGGATCATGGTATTATTTTTAATGGTTCTGAACAACATCAAGCCTATTTTCAAAAGCTAGGTGCAGAGATTGTCGATGGTTTGGAAATAGTCGGTTATGAGCGGTGTGAAGGTAAAGTGATGGCATCGGAATCACGGTGGACAAAATCAATCGAAGATTGGAAGCGGCAAGTCAGCGACTGGCTTGATGAAGAAAGCTGGCAATCATTACGCCATTTCTCCACTTTCTTTGATTCACGTGTCTTATTAGGGGAAGGAAAATTACTGGAGGATGTTAAACAAGTAACATTTTCATATATTCAAAGTCACCCAGAAATTATGAATAGACTGGTGGATAATGTAGGGTTTATACAAAAAGGCGTAGGAGTATTTGGTCAGTTATTGCCGCAACAATCAGGAAAAAGAACAGGTCAGATTAATATTAAAACGACCGCATTGTTTCCATATGTTAATGCACTACGATTATTAGTTTTATGTAACCATATTATGAAAGCACCAACTCTTGTAAGGTTTGCAGCTCTTAAGGAGAAATACTCCTTTTTATCTGAGTATCACAGACTGTTTGAAAGTTTGCTAGCTTTTAAATTTCAGTTCACCAAAGATGCAACTGAATATGAAGAAGTACATTATATTCCTTTAAAGAAATTATCAAAAAAAGACAAACAGGAGTTGAAGGAATACATGAAAAAAGGTGCGGAACTATTTCAGCAGGCAAAAAATACGATAGAAAAAGAGTGTTCTAAATGGTAATGAATCAAATGCTTCAATTTATTAAGCAGATGTCAGGGAAAATGAATGATATGAATCCTGTAACAAGTCAAACAGATGCTAGAAAGATTGCCTATATGCGTAATTTGCAAAGAGAATTGAAGCAAAAAGATGTGTTGAATACACCTTTTAAAGACTTAGCTGTAGTAGTGTTTGATATCGAAACAACTGGCTTTTATCCTTACAATGGTGATCGTATTCTCTCGATAGGTGCAGTGAAAATGAAAGGATCAGAAGTCTTAAGAGACCAGTTATTTTATAAAACGGTTTATAGTGAATTACCTCCTTCAGAAGAAATTGCAGCTTTAACCGGGATCACTCAAGCAGAACTAAGTCAAGCAGCACCATTGCCAGAAGTGTTAAGGCAATTCTTCCAATTTGTTCGTAGTGATACTTTGATTGCCCATCATTCGAGTCATGAAAAGCAATTTATGAAACATGCAAGCTGGACAGCTTTGAAAACAAGTTTTCAGCATCGGATTATAGATACTTCTTTTTTAACGAAGGTTGTGTCTCCAGATGTTTCATTCGTGACATTAGATGAATGGTGTGATCACTACGGAGTAGATATTGGCCGTAGGCATCATGCGTTATATGATGCTGCAGCAACTGCTAAATTATGGTCAGAAAATGTAAAGAAAGTAGAAGAAATGGGCTTCACTAATTTAAAAGATATTTATACGCATATTGCTAGTTTGCCTTAATTCTGAAAGGAGAGGAAAAGAACGTGAATCATGATATACCAGATCATATGGCCACCTTTCCAATTAGTGTCGTAAAAGAGCTAACCAAATTAAGTGGAAGGCAAATTCGTTACTATGAAGAACAAGGCTTAATCTCCCCAGCTAGAAATGAAGGTAACAGGAGAATGTTTTCTTTACAGGATATCGAACGATTAAAGAGAATAAAAGAATTGATTGATCAAGGAATTAACATTGCTGGTATCAAGGCGATGTTAAAAGATTAATTAACCCCCGTTTTGTAATGAAACAAAAAGGGGGTTTTTTAATGCCTAAACGTTATGCACAGTAATATACGTATACTGCAAAGTAATATAGATATGGAAAAGAGATATCCCCGGAAGTGCCACCCTGTTCCGAGGAAAAAGGCTTCTCTTCCGGGGATAAACGACTATATCCAGGGAAGAGGAGAAGATATCCCCGGAATAGCAAAGGATATCCGCGGAAGCGTCATTCTGTTCCGAGGAAAAGATCCTCTCTTCCGGGGATAAACGACTATATCCATGGAAGGGAAGGAGATATCCTTGGAACAACAAAGGATATCCCCGAAAGCCATTTTGTAACTATATAATATTTTCACTATTTCGCAGTTTGTATCTTTCCCCTTCACTTATAAAAAAAATAGTACCTTGCATTATACAGTAGTTGGTGGTATAGTTTAATTACAGAGTACTAATTGTATGCCAGTACTGTTTAATGTATAGTAGTGGCAAGAAAATCGGAGGTAAGCGAACATGAATATCCAATTTAAAAAAGGAGCGCTAGAATTATGTGTACTTGCTTTGTTAAATAAGCAGGATCATTATGGTTATGAGCTAGTCAAAAAAATATCAGATCGAATAGCTATATCGGAAGGTTCTGTTTATCCTTTATTAAGGAGATTGAAAAAGGAGGAGTATTTTACGACTTATTTGCAGGAATCAGTGGAAGGACCATCTCGTAAATATTACAAATTGACGGATAAAGGAAGAGATTATCTGTATGAATTACTCAAAGAATGGCAGCAATTCTCTGAAGGGGTAAATCATATAATTAAGGAAGGTGTTAGTAATGAATAAAAAGGAATTTTTAACGAGTCTAGAATCGAGACTAGAAAAGCTTTCTAAAGAAGAAAGACAAGATATTTTGCAAGATTTCAATGAGCACTTCGAGATTGGTAGAGAGGAAGGGAAGACAGAAGAAGAAATCGCTCATTCGTTAGGTTCACCAAGTCAAATTGAGAAAGAAATATTAGCAAGCTACTATGTAGAAAAAGTGGAGTCCACTTCATCTGCCGGTAATGTATTAAAAGCTGTTTGGGCAGTTATTGGGCTAAGTTTTTTTAACTTAGTGATTGTTCTCGGGCCTTTTATTGCCCTAGTCAGTTTGATTGTGGCAGGATGGGTGACAGGTGGAGCTTTCATACTGTCTCCGCTATTATTCTTGATTAATTTAGCTGTTTTTCCTAGTACTTTTGAATTCTTTGACCTATTTTTTTCTCTTACATTATGTGGACTGGGATTATTAGTTGCGATTGGAATGCTTTATGTCACCCGCTTTTCGACAAAAGGTCTGATCAAATATTTGAATTATAATGTAAATCTTGTTAAAGGTGGAATGAAATCATGACAAATATAAAGAGAATTATTATGATTGCCTGCACATTATTACTAGTAGGCGGAATCGGTAGCATCATTTCTTACCGATTTTATGAGCCAACGACTCTTGCTGTAACAAAGGAATTAGAAAACACTGAAATTACTGCCATTGAAATCGATATGCAAAATGAAAAAGTAGAAATCATACCTACAAACGATCCTGTTCCAAAAGTAGAGTTAACAGGAACAGAAGATAGTCATTCTAGTACGGAATTAGTTGTAGAGGAAGAAGATGATATATTATCTATTCATACAGAAAATGAGATGGGAAAATGGTTTAGTTTCAACTTCTTTAATAGCTCACGAACATTAACAGTTCATTTACCTGAACAAGAATATCAACGTTTAGCAGTCGATATTAGTAATGGAAGCTTGCAAGCGGAAGATTTAATGGTAAAAGAGGTAAATGTAGAAACCAAAAATGGAAAAGTAGAGCTTAGTGATATCGTATCTGATTCATATCAACTGAGAACTTACAATGGTAAGATTAACCTTGAAAATGTAGAAGGGGAATTAGCTGCTAGAGCGAATAATGGAGCAATTTCCTTAGTAACGAATAATTTGGATCGTAACATTAATTTTGAAACAGATAATGGAAGGATTAAGATTCAGAGTGCAAAAGAGCCTACGAATGCTGTTATTGATACAAAGGTTAATAATGGAAGGGTTAATCTATTTGGAGATTCTGATTACAATACGATAGTTGGGGATGGGGATAACCTGGTGAAATTAAGTACGAAAAATGGAAGTATTACCGTTACCCAATAAAGTGTGATTATGATTAGTTAAAGGATTAGCACTGTGATAATTATGCAGGAGTGAACCATGGACGTTCACTCCTGGAAATTCCATTATCTATAAGATTTATTATTATTTATTGAATAAGTCAAATACCCCACCAATACCACCTTCACCTTTATTTCCACCTTTCTCAGGTAATGCAGCAAATACTTTACTTGCGAGACGGCTAAATGGTAATGATTGCACCCATACAGTTCCTGGCCCTGACAGAGTTGCAAAGAAAATCCCTTCTCCACCAAATAGTGCTGTTTTGATACCACCAACATATTCAATGTTATATTCCACATCACCAGTCATAGCAACCAAACATCCAGTATCGACACGTAGCTTTTCGCCTGGTTGTAACTCACGCTTATGAATGGTACCTCCAGCATGAACAAATGCCATGCCATCTCCTTCTAACTTTTGCATGATAAAACCTTCTCCACCAAAGAATCCAGTCCCCATTTTGCGCTGAAATTCAACACCTACAGCTACTCCTTTAGCAGCAGCTAAGAAAGCATCTTTCTGGCATATAATTTTCCCGTTTAATTCACTTAAATCCATGGGTACGATTTTCCCTGGATAAGGGGAAGCAAAGGAGACATGTTTTTTACCGGTCCCCTGATTCGTAAATGTTGTCATAAATAAACTCTCACCTGTAATAACTCGTTTTCCAGCACCAAGTAATTTACCAACCAGTCCTCCTTGATTGGAAGACCCGTCCCCGAAAATCGTTTCCATTGAGATGTCACTATCCATCATCATTAAACTACCACCTTCAGCAACCACTGTTTCCTGTGGATCTAACTCGACTTCGACAAATTGCATATCGTCTCCATATAATTGAAAGTCAATTTCATGATTGTTCATTTCCGTTCAGCTCCTTTGTGTTAGGTTATTTATATATACGTATCTTATCACAAATAAGATTCAAGTTGTCAGAAAATTCAAAAACAAGTGAATAAATATTCAATATTTTTATAAAAATGTTGATATTGGCGCATTTCTATTGATTAAAGATGAATAGCAAATTTAGAGCATATGAGGAAAATGCGGAGAATGAAAAAGAATTTAAAAGAATTTCGCAAAATATGTTTACAAATAGATAATATATGGTACTATATACTTGAATTCATTAATAAATGAAGCAATTTTTTTAGGAAAGGGGATAGTTGACTATGGTAACTTCTTTATACATGGTTTCTCTAACTATTCTGCTTACTTTTCTAGTTTTATCTGCAATTGAAAAAATTACGTCACGCAGAAAAAAACTAAAAGTAGATATGAATTTAGAAACAAACACGCAAGCACAACCGGTAATTGCTGGTAAAGAGATGAGATAAGCAACTAGTTATCTGATGAGAACTAGCTGAGATAGAGCCTCCTAATAATTATTAGGAGGTTTTTTGTTTTTTAAAAAGATTATGGCTCTATACTAAATGTGGTGGTGCTTCCTGGAGTGAT
>NZ_WJID01000075.1:0-27800 GCF_010994055.1 Gracilibacillus thailandensis
GGGGCTCACGCCCCTGCAAGAGTAGGACGTTGCCAGGCTGAATAAAAACAGCTTTGAGAAGCATCAGTTGCGAAACATTCCACAGTAGCTCAGTGGTAGAGCAATCGGCTGTTAACCGATCGGTCGTAGGTTCGAATCCTACCTGTGGAGCCATTTGCTTCCATAGCTCAGTCGGTAGAGCACTTCCATGGTAAGGAAGGGGTCGCCGGTTCAAGTCCGGCTGGAAGCTCTGCTATTTTTGTGAGACTTAAAGTATTGGCCCGTTGGTCAAGTGGTTAAGACACCGCCCTTTCACGGCGGTAACACGGGTTCGAATCCCGTACGGGTCACCATTTGGAGGATTAGCTCAGTTGGGAGAGCACTTGCCTTACAAGCAAGGGGTCGCAGGTTCGAGCCCTGCATCCTCCACCATTTTGAGCCGGTCTAGCTCAATTGGTAGAGCAACTGACTTGTAATCAGTAGGTTGGGGGTTCAAGTCCTCTGGCCGGCACCAGCTAATTTTATAATATTTATGCTTGGAGGGATAGCGAAGTTGGCCAAACGCGGCGGACTGTAAATCCGCTCCCATCGGGTTCGTAGGTTCGAGTCCTACTCCCTCCACCATTGTATAAAATTTTCCTAAGTGTATATACTATTTTTTGTACACTTCATTTTATATTGTTGGGCTATAGCCAAGCGGTAAGGCAACGGTTTTTGGTACCGTCATGCGCTGGTTCGAATCCAGCTAGCCCAGCCATTTTTATGTGCAAAAAAATAAAGACAAACTCATTAGAGCCATTAGCTCAGTTGGTAGAGCATCTGACTTTTAATCAGAGGGTCGGAGGTTCGAATCCTCCATGGCTCACCAGTTTGATGGGGCCTTAGCTCAGCTGGGAGAGCGCCTGCTTTGCACGCAGGAGGTCAGCGGTTCGATCCCGCTAGGCTCCACCATCTAAAAGTATATGATTACTACAAAGCGGTTTTCCTAAAAGGTGGAGACGGCTTTTTTTGTATGATAAAAATATAATATTGCGCATCTGTCTAACTCCGAATGCCTAACAGCTAGCAAACTTCCCTTACCTCTGTAAAAAAGAAGAGACTTGCTGATAGACATATACATATGTATCCCTCGAGAAGACTTCTCTACATTTTTTGTGAAAAATTGTCATAAATCAACAAAAATGCAACTTTTCTTGATATAATAGTGAAATAAAAAAGGATAAAAAGATTAAAATAAATGAAACTTTTCTTTGGGGTACCTCGTAATTAAAGTAACCGCCAATGTAGCGGAGGTAATTAGATGATTGAAGAAAAAATAAAGCACAATATTAAGTTAGTAAAAAAGGGAGACCAATCAGCATTTGAAGACATTGTTGCGTATTATCAAAATAAAGTCTTTGCCATTTGTTTTCGGATGATTGGAAATAAGCAAGAAGCAGAAGATATTGCGCAGGAAGCTTTTATTCGAGCATATCTTAATATCCAGTCATTTGATGAAAACCGGAAGTTCTCAACATGGCTGTATCGGATTGCGACAAATTTAACCATCGATAGAATTCGCAAGAAAAAGCCAGACTATTATCTTGATGCTGAAATAAAAGGAACAGATGGATTAAATTTATATGCACAATTACCGGCTGAACAAGCTCTTCCAGAAGAAGAAGTAGAGAGTTTAGAAATGCAAAGTTATATCCAAAATGAAATAATGCAACTCCCTGCGAAATATCGGAGTATAATTGCTTTACGTTTTTTAGATGAGCTATCTCTTAAGGAAATTAGTGAAATATTAGAAATACCTGTGGGGACGGTCAAGACGAGAATCCACAGAGGCAGAGAAGCTCTTAGAAAAAGGCTTCGCCATGTTTAAGGGGTGTGAGTGAAATGAAATGTAATAAAGAAATAGTTGAATTGATGCATCAGTATTTAGATGGCGATATAACGAGAGATGCCGAACAGCGGTTACGCTCCCATTTACAATCATGTGAAGCTTGTCAAAAACATTTTCAAGAATTAAAAAGAACAGTAGCATTAGTGACAGCAAATATAGAATTAAAGCCATCTAAAGACTTTACTAGTAATGTAATGGCCGGGTTACCAAAAGAGAAGAAGCGTATGACAGCAAAAAGATGGATGAAGCTACATCCCATGTTAACAGCAGCTGCTATCTTCTTTATTTTAATGTTTAGCGGTATTTTCTCTGCATGGAATCAAGACCAGCAATTAAGCTACCCTAAAGGGCAGAATTTAATTGTAGAAAATGATACAGTTATCGTCCCAGAAGATGTGGTAATTGAAGATGACCTTGAAATTAAAAATGCTAGTGTGAAAGTAGAAGGAGAAGTTCAAGGCGATCTTATCCTCATTAATGGGGAAAAATTATCAGCTTCAGCAGGAAAAATAGCAGGGGAAATAAAAGAAGTAGATCAAGTATTTAATTGGATGTGGTATAAACTAAAAGACCTTGTTGAAAGTGTTTTTAGTTTAGATTAATAACAAAAGGTAAAAAGCGCGGAATGTTCCTTTGGCGGGAAAGAAAGGACAGTGATTCTTATTTGATGTATAAGAGTCACTGTCTTTACCTGTATTAGCAAATAGAAAATATTACATTTAATTAAGGGTTATAAAAATGATATGTTATAATAAACAATAACTACAATAGAGATAAGGAAGAGGATTCAGATGGACATAAGGTTGTGTTTGCATGCTTAATGGTGACTTGAACTTACTAGACATTGTCAAAATCATCGCAGATATTGCCATCGTTTGGTATGTTTTATATAAATTATTGATGCTTATTCGTGGTACAAAGGCAATCCAATTATTAAAAGGTATCTTCGTTGTTATTATCATTTATCTTGCTAGTGTTTTATTCGACTTAAGCACAGTTCGAATGATCATCTGGCAAGTGATTATGTGGGGACCTTTAGGGATTATTATTTTGTTTCAACCAGAATTAAGAAGAGCATTGGAGCAATTAGGAAGAGGAAGCTTTTTTTCACGTAATACAACTTCCGAGGAAGAAGAGCTTAACCAATCGATAGAAGCAATTGTGGCTTCTTGTAAATACATGGCCAAACGGCGCATTGGAGCTTTGATTACGATTGAACGTGATACAGCCATGGGTGACTATGTATCAACCGGTATTCCGATTAATGGGAATTTAACGAACCAATTGTTAACGAATATATTTATTCCAAATACGCCTTTACACGACGGTGCAGTTATCATCAGTCGAGATGAAATTGTGGCTGCTGCTTGTTATTTACCGTTGTCCGAAAGTCCTTTTATTTCCAAAGAATTAGGTACACGCCATAGAGCAGCACTAGGTATTAGTGAAGTAACAGATGCGATTACCATTATTGTATCGGAGGAAACAGGTAACATATCGTGTACCAAAAATGGTGAGTTACACCGTAATCTGACGGCAGAACAATTAGCAGAGATCCTCGAATCTGAGTTAGTGAAAAAATTTAAAACTTCAACGACAAAGGCATGGAATTGGAGGGGTAAAAGAAATGAATAAGTGGTTGGAAAAACCATGGGTCATAAGAGTTGTTGCCTTGATACTTTCTGTCTTGCTTTTTGTTGTCGTTGCATTTGATGAGAATGTTTATGATAATGATGATGGGTTTGAACTGCCTTTTGGCAATACAAATGAAACGCAGACATTGGAAGATGTCCCTGTCCAAACCATGATTGATCAAGACAAATATGTCGTAAGTGGAGTGCCTGAAACCGTAAAAGTTTCCTTGCAGGGATCGGTTAGTTTAGTAACATCCACCTCCTTACAGCGTAATTTCGATGTGTTTGTCGACCTTGAAGATCAAGGAACAGGTACACATATCGTCCCACTCGAATATTCTGGTATTGCAGATGGACTGAATGTTTATGTTGAACCACAGGAAGTGGAAGTAACAATAGAAGAAAGAGCGAGTCAAGAATTCAATGTTACGATAGATACAGTGAATAGGGATAGAGTGGAAGCGGGATATGAAGTTGCCAATGTCTATGCTGATCCAGAGCAAGTAACAGTTACTAGTTCGAAAAGCATTGTAGATAAAATAGCGATAGTGAAAGCTTTTGTTGATGTCAGTGGCTTCAGTGAATCACAAACAATCGATAATGTTCCTGTAAAAGTTTATGATAATCAAGGGAATGAATTAAATGTAAGGATTGATCCGCCAACTGTAGATGTTTCTGTGGATATGAAGAATCCGAATAAGAATGTACCAATTTCCATCGAAACGGAAGGAGAACTGCCAGAAGATGTTCGCGTAACTTCGATGGAATTAGAAACAGAAGAAGTGCAAGTATTTGCTGCGGAAAGCTATTTAGAGCAATTAGAGGAGATAGCCACAGAACCTCTAGATTTAAGCGAGATTTCTGAAAGTGGCACAATTGAAGTGCCTTTATCCATACCTTCAGATGTTAGAAAGGTAAGTAGTGAGACAGTCAATGTTAATGTAGAAGTAGAAATAATAGAAGAAGAAACATTAGAAGATGTCACGATCGAATACGAAGATGAAGTAGACGAGCTTTCCGTATCATTTACTGAGCCAGATACCAATAGTATGAACATCACCATGAGAGGCTTTCCATCTGAGCTATCAGAAGTAGCAGAAGAAGATCTTCAATTAACAATTGATATTGAAGATCTTGCTCCTGGTGAGCATCAGCTACCGGTTGAACTCATTACACCTGAAGATATATCGGAAGAGATAGAATTTGAATTGGAATATGAGCAAGTAACGGTAGACATCGAACAAGAAGAATAATACATAATGGCCGAAAATATGAGGATAAGTTATGTAAAAGGAGAGATTTTGAAAATGGGTAAATATTTTGGAACGGATGGTGTCCGTGGCGTTGCCAATAAAGATTTAACACCTGAATTAGCGTTCAAGCTTGGCCGATATGGCGGATATGTATTAACAAAAGAAGCTAACAAACCGAAAGTACTTATAGGTCGTGATACTCGTATTTCAGGAAACATGCTAGAAGGAGCATTAGTTGCTGGTCTGCTTTCGATTGGTGCTGAGGTCATGCGACTTGGAGTTATTTCTACACCAGGTGTTGCTTATTTGGCAAAAGTAATGAATGCTCAAGCAGGTGTCATGATCTCTGCTTCCCATAATCCAGTTGAGGACAATGGCATCAAATTTTTTGGTTCTGATGGTTTTAAATTGTCTGATGAACAAGAAGCAGAAATTGAAGACTTATTAGATATGGATACCGATGACTTGCCACGACCAGTTGGAGAAGAAGTTGGTCAGGTGAATGATTACCTTGAAGGTGGACAGAAATATATTCAATATTTAAAAGAAACAATTGATAATGAATTTGATGGTTTACATATTGCGATAGACTGTGCACATGGTGCAACATCAGGACTTGCATCACATCTTTTTGCTGATTTAGAAGCAGACATTTCAACCATTGGATGTTCACCTAATGGATTAAATATTAATGATGGAGTCGGCTCTACTCATCCAGAGAAGCTGCAAGCACTAGTGATAGAGAAGAGTGCGGATATCGGTATTGCCTTTGATGGTGACGGAGACCGTTTAATTGCTGTTGACGAAAAAGGAAATATTATAGATGGCGATCAAATCATGTTTATTATCGGCAAATATTTAAATCAGCAAGGGGTGTTACGTCATTCCACTGTTGTGTCTACGGTAATGAGTAATATCGGTTTTTACAAAGCATTAGAAGCGAACGAAATGAAAAGTAATAAGACAGCCGTCGGGGACCGCTATGTAATGGAAGAAATGCGTAAAGGTGGTTATAATCTTGGTGGAGAACAATCTGGTCATATCATTTTCTTAGATTATACGACTACCGGTGATGGAATGCTATCTGCATTACAGCTTATTAATGTTATGCAAGAGACAGGTAAGCCGTTATCTGAACTGGCTGGTGAAATGGAAAAGTTCCCACAAGTACTAAAGAATGTTCGTGTAGTGAAGAAGAATGAAGTAATGACAAATCAAACGGTACTGGATGCGATTGATAAAGTCGAGGTAAAGATGGGGGACCAAGGCCGCGTGTTAGTGCGTCCTTCCGGAACGGAGCCGTTAGTACGTGTTATGGTGGAAGCACCAACATTAGAAGACTGTAACCATTACGTTGATGAAGTTGTAGAAGTAATCCAACAAGTAATGGGAATGGAAGAGTAAAGATAATTAGTGGAAGCTATGGGGAAAACCCCCATAGCTTCATTTCTTATCACTAATATTATAAATAGTGCATAGAATTGTAGTAGATCTTTTTACAATATTGATTGCTTAAAAAGATCTTTTCAAGTAAAATAAAAGAGTCGTTTTCTTTAGCGACGTAGTCAAGAATGGAAAGGAGCATAGAAATAGGAATTTAAATAAAAGCGCCTGGGCTATGACGTACGGTAAACTCATAGCTGACGAGGAGGAGGTTTATCGAGCATGATCGGCGGATGCCTCCCGGTTGCACATCTCAACCGATATGTTTTTGTTCGAAAGCAGGAAGGCAACTTCTTGTACAAGAATAAGAGCAAGATGAACGAATACAAACACGAGAAAGGGGCAGATAGACGCCCCTTGTAACTATCGATTCAATGGTCGTTTGTCTGCCCCTTATTATAAGGAGGAGACAACGCTATGTGCGGTATTGTAGGTTTTATTGGAGCAAATGATGCAAAGGAAGTTTTATTAACAGGATTAGAGAAATTAGAGTATCGTGGATATGATTCTGCAGGTATTGCTTTATTGAATGATAATGGTGTAAGTGTAACAAAAGTAAAAGGACGAATTGCAACGTTACGTGACAAGGTAGACGAAGATGTGATGGCAACAATGGGGATCGGACACACTCGTTGGGCAACACATGGTGAGCCAAGTGAAGATAACGCGCACCCTCACCAAAGTGGATCTGGCCGTTTCACATTAGTTCATAATGGAGTAATCGAGAATTACAATGAGATTCGCGATGAATATTTAGTAGGTATTTCATTAAAAAGTGAAACAGATACAGAAATCGTTGTACAGTTAATTGAACAGCTTGCTAATGAAGCGAATGATGTATTAGGTGGCTTCCGTAAAGCTTTATCTGTTCTAAAAGGATCTTATGCCATTGCTTTAATTGATAATCAAAATCCTGATCTTATTTACGTTGCCAAAAACAAAAGTCCATTACTTGTCGGCTTAGGGAACGGTTTTAATGTCGTAGCAAGTGATGCGATGGCAACCTTAAAAGAAACGAATCGTTATGTGGAAATTGAAGATAAAGAAGTAGTATTGGTTCAACGTGATCGTGTCGAAATCCAGAAGTTAGATGGAACAGTTGTGGAGCGTGAAGCATATGTAGCTGAAATCGATGCTTCTGATACGGAAAAAGGAACCTATCCACACTTTATGTTAAAAGAAATTGATGAACAACCATTTGTAATCCGTAAAATTATTCAAGAGTATCAAGACAAGAACGATACCATTAAATTAGATAATGATATCCGTAAAGCGATGCAGAAAGCGGATCGTATCTATATTATTGCAGCAGGAACAAGTTATCATGCTGGATTAGTTGGTAAACAATTTATTGAACGATTGGCTAATATCCCTGTCGAAGTGCATATTGCAAGTGAATTCTCTTATAATATGCCATTGTTATCTGAAAATCCATTATTTATTTTCATTTCACAAAGTGGGGAAACAGCAGATAGCCGTTCCGTTTTAGTACAAACAAAAGCTTTAGGGCACCCGGCATTGACGCTTACTAATGTGCCTGGTTCAACCCTTTCTCGTGAAGCAGATTATACCTTGCATTTACATGCAGGACCTGAAATTGCAGTAGCATCAACAAAAGCATATACAGCTCAAATTGCGGTATTAGCGATTCTGGCGGTAGATAGTGCCAGAGCAAAAGGGATTAATCTATCGTTTGATCCACTACAAGAACTAGCCATTGTATCAAGTGCGATGGAAACATTAACGGATCAAAAAGAAGAGTTCGAGCGTATTGCAAAAGACATGTTTGAAACAACAAGAAATGCCTTCTTTATTGGTCGTGGCGTGGACTACTTCGTTGTGCAAGAAGCGGCATTGAAGTTAAAAGAAATCTCATATATTCAAGCAGAAGGCTTCGCTGGTGGAGAATTGAAGCATGGTACGATTGCTTTAATTGAAGATGGAACACCAGTTATCGCTATCTCAACACAAGAGAATGTTAATTTATCCATTCGCGGTAACGTACAGGAAGTAGCAGCACGTGGGGCTAATACTTGTGTTGTCAGTATGAAAGGCTTTGAAAATGATAGTGATCAATTTGTTTTACCACAAGTCCATGAACTACTAACACCATTAGTAAGTGTGATTCCAATGCAGTTACTTGCTTATTACGCAGCACTTCACCGTGATTGTGACGTTGATAAGCCAAGGAATTTAGCGAAGTCTGTGACGGTTGAGTAAAGAGATGTAGATTTAGAGATGATGTTGTCACCCACAATTAATCTTTTTCCATAAGTCTTAATCTCCTTCCGTAAGTATTAATGTTTTTCCGTGAATGGGAGAGGAAAAAGCATTTGAGAGAGACTTTTGAAGAAGGTGCGAGAGAAAAATGTAGTGATAATGAAATGGTTCAACATCGAATAAAACTTGATTTATAAAGGTTTAGAGCAGAAGAGAAGGATATCCCTTTTCTTCTGTTCTTTTTTCTATCTCCTTTCAGTCTTTTTTCTGTTACGGAAAAACAAAGTTACCGTTCGACGAATTTCGCAAGATGCGAATCGGGTTGAAATCGGCTATTTTACGGAAAAACATTAATTGCGTGGCAGAAAGAGGTTTGGAGTTTTGTAAGAGTGAGTTAAGTGAGGACAGTATCATATACATAATAAATGTAAACCCAATGTAAATAATTTTATATCATGTTGCATTAACCATAAAAACTATATAGAATAAAAACGAAAAACAATATTGAAATTCGATATTGAAAAACGATAGTGAAAGGAGTAGTTAATTGGATAATAAGGTATTACGAAAACTTTTTTTAGGTTTTATTCATATTCACATCTTGCACCATGCGAAAGAAGAACCTATATATGGATCTTGGATGCTTGAAGAATTACATGAACATGGTTATGAAATGAGTGCCGGTACGCTTTATCCAATACTTCATGGAATGGAAAAAGATGGGCTTCTTAATAAGAGTGAAGTGAATGTTCATGGAAAGATAAGAAAGTATTATCGAGCTACCAATAAAGGCGAAGAGGTACTTGAAGAAGCAAGAGCAAAAGCCTATGAGTTGTTTAAAGAAATTAAATAAAAAGGGGGATAAATCTATGGCTAAAAGTAATAAAACAAAACTTCAAACGCTTATTGAAATATTATTAACCTCTACAAAATTAGGCTTAACTTCATTTGGAGGTCCGGTCGCTCATTTAGCTTATTTTAAAGACGAATATATCGATCGTCGGAAATGGTTAGATGATCGTACGTATGCGGATATCATTGCTATTTGTCAATTCCTCCCTGGACCAGCTAGTAGTCAGGTGGGTATATCTATTGGTATGTTGCGGGGAGGTTTGCTTGGAGGACTTATCTCATGGTTTGGTTTCACCGTACCATCGATTATTGTGTTGATTGTTTTTGCACTAATGTATCAAACATTTTCTTTAGATGATGCTGGTTTCATACACAGTTTAAAAATCGTTGCTGCAGCTGTTGTCCTTCATGCACTCATAGGATTAGGGAAAAAGTTAACACCTGACAAAACTCGACTAGCGATAGCTATAGTAGCTGCTAGTATCATGTTATTATATCCATCTGCATGGATGCAGATATTAATCATTTTAGGTGCTGGTTTGGTAGGACTAAAATTATTTACTGATAAAGCCGAATCAAAAGTTCAGCCTTTTTCTGTTAATATTTCAAAAAAGCTTGGATTGTCTTCATTAGGTATTTTAATTAGTTTACTTATTATATTACCAATTTTAAATAGACTATCAGACAACCCTTTACTAAATATTTTTGACACCTTTTTTAGAGTCGGATCGTTAGTATTTGGTGGGGGACATGTCGTACTACCAATGATTGAGCGTGAAGTAGTGCCTACAGGCTTATTAACTGCCAATGAATTTTTAGCCGGATATGGTATGGCACAAGCTGTACCTGGTCCATTATTTACTTTTTCCAGTTATCTTGGAACGATGATGGAAGGTGTAACCGGAGCTATTGTAGCAACGGTTGCAATATTTCTACCTTCATTTTTACTCATTATTGCTGCTTTGCCTTTTCTAAATGAATTACGTAAACGGGCAACTTTTCAAGGTATATTAATGGGAGTTAATGCTAGTGTCGTTGGTATTTTACTAGCTGCGTTTTATGATCCAGTAATAAGTAGTTCAATTTTCAGTACAGCGGACTTTGCCTTAGGAGTTATATTATTTGGGTTGTTAAATATTTGGAAAGTACCTGCTTGGTTAATTGTTATATTAGGTGTTGTAGGTGGGTATATTTTGCAGTTTATTTCGTAATAGTGATTATCAATTAACTAGATGAGATATTATGTATGATTTAAAAAGTACCTCTATTTAATGAATACTTGGCTAATACCTATACATTAGACTGGATCCAATAGTGGTCTAGTCTTTTTCTTTCTTCTACACATAAATTTACTTTGTATTACCCTATTTCATAACTGTGTTCAAGAACCAATTATGTATTTCATGAAAGGAAGGGTACAAACTGTATTGTTGGGTGAGAATAAAGTTGTTTCCTGTTATATAAAATGAAAAATAAATAGCTAATGCTAGGTAGAACAATGTAACTGAATTTCACTGAATTAAAACTGGTAATAGCATTGATATAATAAGATTTATGAGTGGAAGAGAAAAGCGCTTTTTCTTCTACTTTTTTTGTTTTTCTCTCAATCGGCACATCTTCCAATCATGAAATCAGATCAAATGCGTTTGTCATAGGGAAAAGGAAAGTTTTTTGGATATAGTAGAAAGAAGAGAGAGGGATAGATTAATGGTAAAAAAGAAAATAGACACGTTTTGTTTAATAAGTAAACATAGAGAAACAATTGACATGACACTATATGGTGTCGTATAATAAAACGACACCATTTGGTACCGTATTAGGAGGGAACGTTTTGAAAAAAACAGATGAAAAACGTGATGTGTTTGTAGCTATTGCTGATCCAACAAGGCGTGAAATAATACGTTTATTGGCAGATTCAGATGAGTTACCTTTACATGAATTAACTCCTCACTTTCAAATGGGACGTACCGCAGTATCGAAACATTTGATGATTCTGAGAGAAGCTAATTTAGTAACAAACCGTAAAGCAGGCAGGGAAACAAAGTATCGACTGAATGCCGAACCTTTACAAGAGGTAAAAGATTGGCTGTCCTTTTATGAAAAGTTTTGGAATGAACGAGCAGCAATGCTCAAAGATATTTTAGAGGATTAATGGATGTTAAATGTTAGTATGAAAGTTCAATCCAAAAAGTGAAGCATGCATCAACAGATTCGGGAAAAAGAAAATGGCTTTTATTGTACACAACAGATTCTTTAAGAGGGGTGTTCTTTATGGAAGGTAGTAACCTGAATCCTCAGGTTGATGAATACATAAGTAAATCTAAAAAGTGGAAAGAAGAATTCGAGATATTAAGAAAAATCATACTGGAATGTGATCTGAAAGAAGAAATAAAGTGGAACAAACCGTGTTACACGTTTGATAAAAGTAATGTAGTGATCATACAAGGATTTAAAGATTACTGTGCACTTATGTTTTTCAAAGGTGTTTTGTTAAATGATCCTCAAGGTATTCTTGTCAAACCTGGTGAAAACTCACACGCACAACGACAGCTTCGATTCACCAACACTCAAGATATTCATGCAATGGAATCTACGTTAAAAGCATATCTTCAGAAAGCGATTGAAGTGGAGAAAGCAGGCTTGGAAGTAAATTCTGTAAAGAAGCCAGAATTGACAGTTCCTGAAGAATTAGAAAAGAAGTTTGCTGAAATGCCTGCATTGAAAAAGGCCTTTGAATCATTGACACCAGGAAGACAAAGAGCTTATATTCTTTACTTTTCTAAAGCAAAAAAATCTCAAACACGAGTGGCGAGGATTGAAAAATATATAGAGAAAATTCTTGATGGAAAAGGGTTAAATGATTAGTGATTATCCTATGCCGTTGATCAATTTAATAAACAAAACATAAAGGAATCGTTAAAGAAAATATGAGAGGAGAAAGAATGAATGGCAGATTTATCGTTAGATTTTCAATTTGAAAGCCCCATTAACAAAGTTTGGAAAGCATTAACTAATTCCGATACACTTGCGCAATGGGTGATGGAAAATAACTTTAAACCAATCGTGGGACATAAGTGTCAGTTTTGGAATAAAGATATTGATTTAGTAGTGGATTGTGAAGTGTTAGTTGTAGATGAGCCGTATACTTTATCTTATACATGGGTAGGTGGACCAATTGATACGATCGTAACGTGGACATTAACTGAAGACGGTGAAACAACACATTTACATCTTGATCACACTGGATTTGAAGCAAAAGGACAAGCATATAACGGTGCAAAATATGGTTGGGCATATAAAGTAGAAGAGCTTCAAAAAGTGTTAGGAGAAAAATCTCCATATGATAAAGGAAATCATAACATAGCGGCTTTCACTGAATTTTTACAAGGAATAGATCATGAAGCACACAGGGAAAGAACGGAACAAATATTCAACTGGATTACAGATAAATATCCACAATTAGAAACAGAAATCAAATGGAATCAACCAATGTTTACTGATCATGGTACCTTTATCATTGGATTTAGTGTATCAAAAAAACATTTAGCAGTTGCCCCTGAACATATGGCGCTCCAACATGTGGAAGCAGACATTAAACAAGCTGGTTATGATTATACAAAAGAGATTATTCGTATCCCGTGGAATCGCGAAGTAGATTATGAACTATTGGCAAAAATAATTGATTTTAATATTTGGGATAAAGCAAACTGTACGACATTTTGGAGAAAGTAAGCTGACCATATTAAAAAAGGAGTGAATTAGATGGCATTTATTCAAGATATATTTTCCATCTTTAACAAAAGAAATATACCTTTTATCGAAAGTTTTCAAGAATCCGAAGGTGTCTATACGTTTCGTTTTGAAAAGTCAGATGATGTAACTTGGAAGGCTGGTCAACACGGCTTATTTACGATCACACATCAGAAAATAAAGGGTCATACCCGTCCATTTACCATCGCATCGGCACCTGAGGAAGATGTGATTCAAATAACGATGAAAATTAGTGATGATCCCAGTGAATTTAAAAAAGCCATGTTATCCTTGAAAAAAGGTGATACGATTAAGATGGCAGGGCCTGTTGGATCATTTTATTTAAAAGAGGATAGCCCTACGATGCTAATTGCAGGAGGGATTGGCATTACGCCATTTCGATCCATCATCCAACAAATAGAAGTAGAAGGTAATAATAATAAACAAATTCAATTAATTTATTTGGATAGCAGTAAATCTTTTGTTTTTCAAGATGAATTAGACCAATTCGCTAAAGAAACTTCTGTTAAGGTAACATATATTCATGAAAGAGATCATTTAAATAAGGAACTGGACAAGTGTATTTGCTCATATTCGAATGATGGTCATTTTTTCGTTGCGGGACCGAAATCAATGGTGGAGACTACAACTACATATTTACAAAAGCAGAAGGTGCCTAAGCGACATATTAAGAAAGATGTTATGTTTGGGTATTAGTATCATGTCAACAACACATACCTTTAGTTATGAGTTGTTGACATTTGTTTACTTTTTAACTAGTAAAGTTCTTCTTCATAACAGTTTTGATTTACAATATCAATCTGTTCTGTACGTTGATCAGCATATCGTTTAAGCAAATAATTGAGGTGAAGAGTTCAAATATATAGAGAAAATATGACTAAATAGAATTTCTGAAATATAAAGGTTTGATTGGAGTGATAATAGTTTGATTGAAAAGTCATCAACTAATCAAGTTGGACAGTGTTTAATAAAAGAAAAATCAGAACGATTGCATCCTTTATATAAATATGTGAAAGAGATAAAAGATCAAATCAAAGCATATGCAAGTGCAGTATACGTAATACAAGAGGATAAAGTTATAGGGGAATGGTACTCTGGCTTTAACCCTTTAACAAAAATGGAAATTGAAGAAGACTCTCGTTTTAATATTTACTCTGCTCGTAAAAGCTATATAGGGTTGGCAGTTGCTATCCTTCTTAATGACGGAAAAATAAATAGTTTAGATGACGAAGCATTGGAGTATGTAGAAGGATTAAATGAGGATCTTTATAAAGGTATCACATTGCGTCATCTTGTAACACATACACATGGTTTAAAATTTATAAATGACGAAATGATAAGGAGTTCTTCTCCAGGGAGTGAATGGGTATACAATGATGCGGGACTGTCACTGTTATATAAAATTATTACCAATATCTCTGAGCGTACGGTGAATGGTATTCTTCAAGATTATGTATTTAATCCTTTAGAGTTTTCAGAAACTGGATGGGAATCAACATATCAAAATAATCTTGTTGCTGATGTCTTCGAATTATCAGAAGACCCGAAAATTCGATTAGATAAAGATACTGGATTTGAAAGAAATTTGTATGTGAGTTCGCGAGAGTTTGCACATTGGGGCTATTTACATTTGAACAATGGTAATCTTCATGGTAAGCAAGTTTTGCCGAGAAATATATTTGAATTGACCACTTCGATACAAACACCGAAAGATATGTTTCAAACACCCCAAAACGGACTTTTTTGGTTTAAGAATGAAAATGCTTATCTAAATAGTGAATTAGGTGAGGAGCTACCAATAAATTCTTATCAAATTTTAGGAGCATCTGGTTGTGCCTGCTTAATTATACCAGAATATAAAGCTGTAGCAGTACGCATGTACAATAAAATTGGTAATCCAGTTGGATATGATTATTTAAGAGATATTAAAAACTTTGGAAATTTAGTCAGTTCCTTATGTAACTAACTCCCTTATGAAAAGAAGAACAAGAAGTTATTAGCTATAACAAGCAACTTGTTCTCCTATATCAATTATTGTGAATGAATAGTTTATCACACAAGAAAAACGAAACTAATTTTATTTAATTGGTATACAGATTTCACAATAAGGCTTGTGAATCATATCGCCAAAGTATCTTTCTAAAATAGGTTTATTATCCATTTGATATCCATTGCTAAGTAGAGAAGGGAAAATGTTGGTATAAGCTTCTTGGATATTTTCTACGGTATGTTTAACATCGTAAATAAGATATTTCCCGCCAGAAAGCTCTTTTTCACAAATTGAACCATCTAATACATAATCCTTCGAAAGTACAATACATGCATCAAATCTACAGTTGTCAGGTGGTGTTGTCTCAGGGTTATCTTGGGGAATGGCAATAAGAGTTGCTGATGTAAGAAGATTTTTCTTTTTTGCCCATTTTTTTAACTTTTCCATTACTGCATTGTTAGCAGGACCATAAGGACCAACTCGTCGTAGATAAGCAACACGATAGTCTGGTAGTGTTTCGACTTTACATTTCATAAATTCATTCGTCCTTTCTTTTCCTATTTTTCATATTTGATACAAAGTGAATGTAACATGGTTTAAATTATATTCATTTGAATTTTTAAAATTTTTAGAAATATACCAAAATTAAATAGTTGACTTAAGCAAGTATTGGTTGTAGAATGAATAATCAACAACATATATGAAAAATTTGGATATTAGAGAGGTGTGTGAATTTGGTAAACGTAGAAAATGATTGTAGACTTGCATTCCGTAAATTTAACAGATTCTATACAGATGTTCTTGGATTTTTAAATGAACATATCTACGACAGCCCTTTTTCTCTAACAGAAACTCGTATTCTTTTTGAAATTTATAATACACCCTGTTGTATGGCTAAAGACATTCAGCAAAACTTAAATTTAGATGGTGGATATGTAAGTAGAATTATCAAAAAATTCGAAAAAGAAAAAATGACTTATAGGCAAAAAAGTAAAGAAGATGCACGTAATCATTATTTGTTTGTCACCAGCCACGGAGAAATAATTTACAAAGAACTAGAGAAGAAGGCTAATCAGCAAGTAGATAATATTATGGAGAACTTAGGTCAAGAACAACAGCAAAAACTCGTCGCTTCAATGAACACAATTCAAGACATTCTTTTTAGCTCTTTAAAACGAACAGAGGAGTCCATTTCTGTTAGAAGTTATTATACTTCGGAGGATTTAAAGAACATGATTGAGCAGCAATGGGAATTTTATAACCGAGTACATAAATGGGATGAAAGTTTTTTGGCATATCTCCATGAAACCTTTGAGGCTGAAATCGAGAGGATCTGGATAGCTGAAATTAATGGTCAGTTTGCGGGTAGTATCGGATTGGTAAATGCCGCTGAAAAGGTTGGGCAGTTAAGGTGGTTTTTTGTCAATCCATCATTCCAGAACAAGGGATTGGGTACGCAACTAATTAAGTCTTTAATTCAATACTGTAAACACTTTAATTATGAACGCATTTTCCTTTGGACAGTTAGTGATATGGAAACTGCTAGACCACTGTATAAAAAAATGGGATTTGAAATAACGGAAGAAAAAGCAGAAGTATTTATGTGGGGAAGAAAATTAATAGAAGAACGTTGGGATTTAGAATTAAGATCAAAATAATATAAATCCTTTATAGAAAATCATAACTTTTTCAAATTAGACAATTAATGGAGATTATTAGTATAAACTCTTGTCGTATAAGTCATCACGCCGTTTACCATCTATAAGTCCCTACTAATGTTGTGGAAATCTTTCTTTTCTAGTCACAATTAGTAAAAATTAATACTTTCTTAGTTGAAAAAATCCCGGCGGAAACTTCACTGCCGGGATTTGGTAAGAAAAACGAACGGATTTTAAGCCTAACCTTTGTATGTTGCGTAGCCGTTTTAGTGTATCTCTAAATAATCAATATAAGCATCCCACGTATCGTCATCAGATGTTACAACGAGCTCAATCTCTTGATTTCCAGTTCCATGGCTGACATTATCTATCGTATAGACAGCTGGATAGCTTCCACCAAAGTAGAATGTACCCTTTGTCTCTCCACCTATTTTTAAATCGACTCTGGCCATGTTGGAATTATTGGAAGCACCACGGAGTGAGAAACTATGGGTTCCGTTGGCAAAATACTGTGTATATTTTACTGAATCATTGTTGGCATATAAAGCAACTCCGTTGAATGGTGAACTAATATTTCCGGTATACTGACCGCTTTTCGTCATATCTTCCGCTTCCACTCTTGTAGGGCTGCCATCTCCGCCATCACCACCAGAGTTTCCACCGATAGTAAGCGTATTACTATACACATCAGCATAACCACTACTTTGATAGCCTTCTACCGTCAGCGCAACTTCATACATGTTACCCATTTGCATTCCTAAGTTTTCCCATGCTTTAAAGTGTTCGCTAACAGATATCGTTCCACTTGTACGTTTCGATCTCCTAACACTCCAATATTGCTGGAATGTTGCCGTCCCTATAATCGAAGGCTGGTTAGTTCGAGTAGTTTCATAGATATCATAGGTGCCACCGTCAACGGTAATGGTGCCTTTGGACGTACCTCCTGGTGGACGCCAGTCGCCCCAGCTATCGACAATGTAATATTCTACAAGCGGGTCAACCGTCCATCCATAGACCGTTAAATATGAATTGCCGTTTGGCTGATAGTCGGCTCCATAGTTTATCGAAATATTTCCGATTTCCTGGTGTGTCTGCGTTTCATCGAATTTCTTGCCTTTACGGAATAATATGTTATTAACATTATTCCACTCGGCACTGAAGGTACCACCACTATTGAGTGTCATACTTCCAGACCCACCACTGTCTTTCCAGAATTCATAATCGTAGCCATCATGGGTGCCAGTTTCATTGCTAGTGACCGCCGCATTTACATTTACTGCAGGAATCGTAAGTGCAAAACCAACCAACATGACGAAAAGAAGCTTCATACTCTTTCGTTTCATCGAATTCCTCCTTTTTTGTTAGAATGCAATTAGTCTTAACGATGATGCTGTGCAGCCCTCAAGCAGGCTACATGCTTCTTAAACAACACCTCCCTTTCTCTATTTTTTGTAAGCGTTTTCTTTGTTGCATCTTGATAGTACCAAAATTTTCAAATTGTTTTAACCATAAAAACTATATAGAAAAGTTAGGAAATTAAAGATTCTCATAGTTGTAACCAAATTCTAACTCTAGTGGCTTTCGTAAGGAGAGGTTCATGATTCTTTCCTATTTAATTACTAAAATATGTTAAAGTAAAATAGGAAGGGGGAGAACAATGTCTCGAGTTTTGTACATAGAAGATGAGTCAGAAATA
Source organism: Gracilibacillus thailandensis (assembly GCF_010994055.1). Taxonomy (NCBI): domain Bacteria; kingdom Bacillati; phylum Bacillota; class Bacilli; order Caryophanales; family Bacillaceae; genus Gracilibacillus; species Gracilibacillus thailandensis. The sequence continues at coordinate 18,385 of NZ_WJID01000075.1, forward strand.
GGTAGCTGGGTTTCAGATGTTTTACGAGAAAAAGGGTATGAAGTCATATGGCTTACTTCCGGCGATAAATTGAATCAATATTTGTCGACGGTCGATATTGCGATTTTAGATATTATGTTACCAGGTTTAGATGGGTTTTCGATTGGAAAACGAATAAAACGGGAGAATGCTGATTTACCTGTTATTATGCTGTCTGCACGAACAGCGGTTGAAGATAAGCTGGAAGGATTGAGTTTTGCTGATGATTATGTGACGAAGCCATTCCATCCTGAAGAATTGGTTGCACGAATAGAGGTAATGCTTAGAAGGTTTCAAAAAAACCATGAAGTATTACACATGCAGCATTTAGAGGTTTATCCAAAAGAGATGAGAATTATAGATAAGCACAAGAATGAGGAGATTCAATTAACAGGAAAGCAATTTTATTTGTTTCAATATTTTCTTCAACACGCTAATCAAATTTTAACAAAAGAACAACTATATGAAGGCGTATGGGGTGAACCGTACATGGAAGGGGATAAGACGTTAATGGTTCATATTCGCTATTTACGGGAGAAGCTAGAAGTTAATCCTGCTAAACCGACGATTATCGAAACGATTCGTGGTATAGGGTATCGGGTGAGAGCATGAAAAAATTTTTTCGATCTTTATTGGCTAAATATATGCTTATTATTGTGTTGGCACTTTCCATTGTTCAAATCGCTTATCTGTTAATCGCTATATTAATAACAGGAGTGGCAGATAATATCGAAAGTAGTTACACATCAGATGAAATGGATTATGAACAAATTGAGGAAGATTGGCACAAAGATGCGAATAGGTTAAAAACAGAAGCGGACATTTCAAGAATTTTTGATAAGTGGAAGGATCAATACCCTGATGCATCGATGTTTTGGGTTGATCAAAGTGGAACATTGCGTGTTGCAACAGAAGAACGAAATGATCTACCAACGGAATGGACATCTTCTTTCACTGCAAAATTTATAAAAGATCGATATGGAGAAAATCCTTTTACCGTGATTGCTTTTGTTGGAGAAGAGGACACGGACGGCTTTATTGTGTTTGAAATTAAGCGAGATGTTTTTCAAAAGCCCATACAAATTGCATTTAATCAATATGGTAGTTGGCTATTAATTGGAACTCTTTTTCTAGTAATCTTTTTTATCTTTATTTCTTTCCTATTCTTCCGCGGGATTCGCAAACGCTTATTACAGTTACAAGAAGCGATGGAGATCCGAGATGTTGACGAATTGCCGATTCAAATCGATGTCAAGAAACAAGATGAAATAGGACAATTAGAACAAACATTTAACCAAATGGTGCACGAATTAAGAAAGAGTAGGGAACGTGAACAAGAGGAGGAGCAATTAAGACGTGAACTGATTGCTAATTTATCTCATGATCTAAGAACTCCTCTTACCAAAATAAATGCACAGACATATAAAATTGCGAAACAGGATGTGTCAGATGATGCTAAACAAGCGATTCATGCCTTGGAAGCATCTGTTGAAGATATTGATAAATTAATCGAGAATTTGATGTCTTATACACTTCTGATGGCAAGTAAATATAAATTGGATATACAAGAGGTGGATATCGTCCGCTTTGCCCGAGAGAGAATAGCGACATGGTATCCAGTGTTTGAGAAGGAAGGATTCGAAATAAATGTGGAACTAGAGCCACTGCATGATAGTGTGTGGCATGTCGATCCCATTTGGCTAGGGCGTGTCATAGATAATCTATTACAGAATGTTTTACGTCATGCGAATAATGGACGATACGTAGAATTGAAAACAGCATCAACCAATAGCTATGATGCAATCGTTGTACGAGACAGAGGCAGTGGAATGAAAGATAGCTCTAATCAAAAAGGGGCAGGAATTGGTTTATCAATTGTTGACATGATGGTCAAAGGGATGCAGCTAGAATGGGAGATTCATTCTAGTAATGACGGAACGACCATCCAAATTAAGAAAAATATACAGGATAAAAAGTAATATGTGAAGAGGTGATTGCTCCATGAAAGGGATCACCTCTTTTTGTGATCAATTTAAACAAAATTTAAACTTCAACTATACTTCTCTTTAACCTTCATTGGTTAAGATAGTTGGTGAGGTGATTAGAATGGAATATATTGTTCAAACAAACAATCTATCAAAGAAATTTGGGAAAGAACTTGCGGTTAATGGAGTAGATATTCGAATCCCTAAAGGAGAGATATATGGCTTTCTGGGACCAAATGGTGCGGGGAAATCAACAACGATCCGAATGCTGCTAGGTTTGATGAAACCAACTGCTGGTAACATCGCAATATTCGGAAAAGATTTGAAGAGTGAGCGCATCAATATTTTAAAAAAAGTAGGATCATTAGTCGAAAACCCTTCCTATTATCCGCACTTGACTGCGAAAGAAAACTTAGAAGCCATTAGAAAAATAGTTGGTGTTCCGAAAACGAGGATTGATGAAGTTTTAAAAACTGTTCGTTTGCAGGATGCGGCAAATAAGAAAGTAAAAGGTTATTCATTAGGAATGAAGCAACGGTTAGGTATAGCATCTGCCCTATTAAATAAACCAGAACTGTTGATTTTAGATGAACCTACAAATGGATTAGATCCATCTGGGATTATCGAAATCCGAGAATTAATTAAGAGTTTACCAGAGAAATATGGGATGACTATATTAATCTCCAGTCACCTTTTGTCGGAAATCGATCAAATAGCTACCACGGTAGGGATTATTACAAAAGGAAAAATGATTTTCCAGGATTCCATCGAAGAAATGCGTATGTTTGCACAACAGCATATTAAATTGAAAGTAAATCAGCATGAACAAGCATGGCGAGCGCTTTTAGCTAATGGAATGAAAGCAGAGTTAGAGGATGGGCATATCCTTTTATCAGATCAAACCGATCAGCATGTAGCAGAAGCAGTTCAATTGCTCGTGCAACAAGGCATTTCCATATATCGTGTAGAAGAGGATAAAAAGTCGTTAGAAGATATCTTCCTACAAATGACGAAGGAGGAGCTTGCTGGATGATGATGCGGTTGTTAAAGGTAGATATGTTGAAAATGAAACGAAAAGGTATGTGGTTTTTAACGATATTGGGTCCTTTCGGTGTGATTGCTTTACAGATGGTCAACTATGGTGTTAGAAAAGAGTATTTACTTCAACAAAGTAACGATTATTGGGGATATTATCTAAAAAATATTAGTGCCTTTACACCACTTGCCATAGTATTAGGAATTGTGATACTCACTTCGTTTATGGCGAGTATTGAAAATGAGACAAATGCCTGGAAACAGTTAGTGGCATTACCGATCTCCAAAATGTCTGTATATTTGTCGAAATTTACCGCTCTTTCGATTATGCTTTTTCTTTCATCTTGTTTACTAATGATTTTCACACTGGGATTTGGATTGTTCTTAGATTTTAATCAGGAGATTCCCTTTTTAGAAGTATCCCAATATAGTTTCTTCCCATTTTTTGCAGCATTACCAGTGCTAGCATTACAGTTATGGATTGCTACTGTCAGCAAAAATCAAGGATTTCCCATTACGGTAGGTGTAGTCGGTGTCATTTTTGCTTACTCCGCTTTCACATTACCAGACTGGATGATTTGGAAATGGCCTTCATTAATGAACGAATGGGATGATCCGATTATCAATGTATGGTTAGGACTAGGTGTCGGAAGTTTGTTATATATTATTGGCATGTTTGATTTTAAAAGAAGGGATGTGAAATAAATGTTAGCCATTTTACATTCAGAATGGTTTAAATTGCGCAAATCAAAAGTTACCTTGATTTTATTTGTTGGTCCACTTATTGGTCTGTTTATTGGATTGACAGGGAACTCACTAAATGTTGGAGAACAAATGAATCAATGGTATGCTCCTTTATTTATGATGAATTTCACCTATGCGATCTTGTTTTTACCTTTAATAACAGGTGTATTAGCGAGTGTTATCTGTCGTTATGAGCATCAAGAAGGTGGTTGGAAGCAATTATTAGCCTTACCTGTAACGAGAGGAAAAGTTTTTCTAACAAAATATCTGCTGCTTATTTTATTAGTACTTTTTATGCAAATACTCTACTTAGGAGCAATTTATGCAGTAGGGACGATCGAAGGTTTTACAGATCCATTTCCATTAACAATCGTTTGGAAGAGTATTATAGGAGGCTGGGTAGCGACAATGCCATTAGTCGCATTACAGTTATGGCTATCTATTTTATTCAAGAGTTTTGCCGCGCCGTTTGCTGTGAATGTTATTTTTACTTTGCCGACGATTTTAGTGGTTAATTCAGAACGGTTTGGACCGTATTATCCATGGGCACAACCATTTTCGATGATGTATGTTGGGGGAAATACAGATGATGTATTTTTCATTCCGTGGGATCAACTATTGACCGTAGTGGGAGGAGGTTTTCTTGTCTTTTTCCTTTGTGGATATATTTATTTTCAGAGAAAACCGATTTAATCATCAAATACAGTTATAAAAAGATATCTGCTGTTTGCTTTTGTTTGCAGTTATGATAAAAATTTACAAAAACATTACAATAAGGAAAAATATCTAGTGTTCACAAAGGATAACACATTTATCAAGTCTAAAAATCACTTAGATAGGTCTTTCGATTCATCTGTATATCCGTTATGATGGTAGTATAATATATTATCATAATATGCGCTAAGCATTGTGAGGGTATCAAGATGAGAATTAATATAGGTGATATTGTTGAACACTCTATAGCCGTTCAAGCAACGATAAATAATAGTGAAATTGATCAGCTTTTTAAGGATAATTATCGAACACATGGGATTATCATTATAGAAAATAAGAAACCGCTAGGTATGGTTACTCGAACAGATTTCTATCAAAAACTCGGTTCCATGTATGGCTACAATTTGTATATTAACAGACCTGTATCCCTTTTGATGAAAGAAGAAATTCTCTGTTTCGATTACCAAACGTCGATCACAGAAGTCAGTGAAAAAGCAATGGATCGTAGTTCAAATGCATTATATGATGATATTGTCGTCACGAAAGAAGGTCAATTATTCGGAAGTGTCTCGATTCGCTCATTATTAATGACCCTTGCTAGTGTCCAGTCTCAAATTGCTTCATCATTGAATCCTCTTACTAAACTGCCAGGTAATCGAATGATCAATGATCATTTGAAAGAATTATTATCACATGAAAAATTCGCAGTGCTTTACGTAGATTTAGATCAGTTCAAAGCTTATAATGACGTCTACGGCTTTTCAGCGGGTGACAAAGTGATTCAGGAGACAGCGTCCATTTTACAAGCAAATGCTGTCAAGAATCATGGATTTGTCGGACATGTTGGTGGTGATGACTTTGTTGTCTTGCTTTATAGTTGGGATTTCGAAATTATATGCGAACAGATTATCGCTAATTTCGATCAATCTATTCTATCCTTTTATAAGGAAGAACATCGCGAACAGGGCTATGTAAAAACTGAAAATCGAAAAGGAGAAATAGAAGAAATTCCACTCGTATCTATTTCCATTGCAGTGGTCACCAATCGATTTCGACCATTTGATTCTGTTGATGGGATTGTTAATTATGCTGCAAAAATAAAAAAAGAATGTAAAACACATAGATGTAGTTGTTTTATATCTAATCAATTCGTTACATGTTAGCCTGTGCGATGATTGGTGGAATAGTGTAGGGATGGAAGAGTACACAATTATTAAGTTTGAAAACTTAAAATAAGAGGGCTGCTATATTTCTTTATAAAGCAGCCCTCTCTATATCTTAGGATTTTTTCTGGTTATCAGCTAACAATGATAGAAATTCAGGAGGAAGGATTACCGGCTTTTCCTCATTACCATTAAGGTGGTCGGCTTCTTTAAGTTGATTTACTTCCTTATGAATTCTCTCCATTCGTTCATCTAACTCGTTTGCAGAAATTGCAGCATCTCTCAAATCGTCCCGTAATGCTTTCGGAATAGATTTATTATACTTATAGTAGATTTTATGCTCCAAACTAGCCCAGAAATCCATTGCGATCGTTCTAATTTGAATTTCGGCATACACATTTTCTACCCGGTCTGACATAAAAATCGGTATTTGTACTATTAAGTGAAGACTTTTGTATCCATTTGGTTTTGGATTTTGTATATAGTCTTTTTTCTCTATTAAGGTAATATCTTTTTGTTCTGTAAGCATATCCGCTACTCGATAAATATCACTTACAAATGAACAATTGATTCTAATTCCAGCAATATCGCGGATGTTCTCCTGAATGACTGGAAGATTTAAAGCCAACTTTTTCTTTTGCACCTTTTTAAATATACTTTCGGGTGATTTAACGCGTGTTTTCACATGTTCAATCGGATTGTAATCATGAATATGTTGAAATTCCTGCTGTAATATACTTATTTTTGTACTAACTTCTTCTACAGCAAACTTATAGGCCATCATAAATCGTACCATTTCTGTTTTCCAATGCATGATATTTTTCATTTCTATTGAAGTATGTTCCATGTTGGTTGTGAAATCTCCCTTCTGATTCAACAACTTACCTATTTCCATTATCATAAAGTCAGGAATCCAAGTCAAAGAAAAGATTGAGGAAAAACTGTGAAAAAACGATGGAGTTGGGTAATGATAACGAATGGAAGTAAGCAGAAACAGTGAAAATATGTGGGGATATAGTAGAGATATACTTGTCCTTAGACAGACCTTATAGGATACATTATTACAAAATAATGGATGATAAAGGGTCTAACGTTGTGAATCTATCTTTTACACACAAGAAATCCTTGTTCTTCTCGAACTCTCTTATGAAAGAGAAAAAACGGGGAGGATTTTTTATGTTAAAAAGGTGTAGAAACCTATTTATTGTTATGGTTGCTAGTTTCCTTATGATGGTCTTAGCACCAACCATTACAGAGGCTGCGATTGGAGATCGCATACTAGTTAATGGATCATCAGGATCGGATGTAGCTGAATTACAAGATTACTTGATGACGAAAGGAGTATTCCCGTATCATACCTCAACAGGATATTACGGTAATATTACAGAAGAAGCCGTCAAGGATTTTCAGCGGAAACGCAACTTAAAAGTTGATGGCATTGCTGGTCCTGAGACAAACCATGCGGTACAAGTTTTGCGAAATGGTGATATCGGTAAACAAGTTATCCACATTCAATACCAGTTGAAGGAAGCAGGTCATTACCATTTAAATATTGATGGGATTTATGGCTCTGGCACAGTGAGTGCAGTTAAGAGTTTTCAGAAACAACAAGGTTTGGCCGTAGACGGAATTGCAGGACCAAATACAAGGTCGGCACTAGATAGTTTGAGTAAGCATGGTTCAGCAACCGGAAAATCTTTGACAGTGGAAAGTACAGCATATACGGCAGATTGTGACGGTTGTTCAGGTGTGACAAAGATGGGACTCGATTTAAAGAAATATTCTGATGCGAAAGTGATCGCTGTTGATCCGAGTGTTATTCCGCTTGGATCCATTGTTGAAGTGGAAGGATACGGAGTTGCCATTGCAGCGGATATTGGTGGTGGAATAAATGGTAATGAAATTGATGTGTTCATTCCAAATCGAGACGATGCTCTCCAATGGGGACGTAAAGAGGTACGTGTTGAAATAATCGAATAAGATATATGAGCTGACCCATTCATTTTTTGGGGTCAGCTATATTTATTGTTCTAGCTGGTAAAAAACTATGGATTAGGATTTTTATCTTATCTTATCAGATCATACCAAATCCATTTTAAAAGGTTTGGTAAATGCTATTCTATATCACTTTAAATCCGAAGAATGAAAGGTCACATATGGCTAGTAATCCACGTGACACGTATACAGAAATAGTTGGAAGTATCCCCAATTACACGGTTGCGAATGCTTGTTCTTTAGGTTGGTACCAAAGACAAGATTACGCATTCATGTTTTAGGTGGTACTAACATGACCGTGCAGTCGGGAGAATAGTTGATCATTTTATTTATTTCTCCTTTATCTTTTATGGTGGATAACGGAACTAGCAGTCTACTTGCAATCCACTTCAATTATGGTAAAATTATCCTTCTTCACCTCGAAATTGCTAGGTAAATATAATCTATTTTTGCTAGAGTAGCATAGAAGTATATGATTTAGGGTAATCTACCATATGAAGAAGAGGAATTTAAAGCAACTTTCCTATAGGGAAAAAGGAGGATTTCAATGAATCATAGACTAATTTCTCGACTTGTCTTTATTTTTTCGTTATCGTGTCTTTCCTTTTTTTTATTACAACCTGTTGCGGCTAGTAGTTCAGAAACCTATGAAGTTAGTTCATCGATTCTCAATGTTCGAAGTGAGCCCTCTTCAAACAGTGAAATAGTGGCACAACTCGTGAAAGGGGACGAGCTAGTAGTTTTTCAGGAAAAGTACGGATGGGTTCAAACTTACTTTGATGGTGAAGAAGTGTGGGTAGCTAAACATCATCTGGTTCAACAGCCTTCTACTAGTTCGGAAGTTTCTACAACCGAAACAAGTAACAGTTCAAAAAAGGTTACGATAGCTTCTGAAAGCATTTTTGTCCGTAGTGGACCAGGTACTAACTATGAATCGATTGGATCGGCAGTATCTGGAGATAATTTTGAAGTGACGGATCAGACAGATGAATGGTATCAAATTAGGTTGAATGGTTCAGAGACAGGCTGGATAGCTTCTTGGTTAACGGAACAAACAACAGAAACAGCTCAGACGTCGCAAGCTTTATCAACTAATAACACGGTTTCCTCTAACTCCAAGAGTTTAGAAGGGTATAATATTGTAGTAGACCCAGGACATGGTGGAACAGATCCCGGCGCAATAGGATTCAATGGAGTACAAGAAAAAGATGTTGTGTTACCGACATCTACAAAAGTTATTGATCATTTGCGTGATGCTGGTGCTAATGTCATTGTGACTAGGTCAGGAGATTATTATGTTTATTTAGAGGATCGTGCGCGAATTAGTAATAGCTATTATACGGATGCTTATATTAGCCTTCATTACGATGCGTCCTTCGATATATCAGCAAATGGGATCACTACCTATTTTGCTGATATGGCTGAGAAGGAGTTAGGTGATTCTATACAGTCAGCCATGATATCTCAAGTTGACCTTCAGGACCGAGGGGTAAGACAAGCAAACTATAAAGTGCTTATGAATACATCAGCTCCTTCAGTTTTACTCGAGTTAGGTTTTATATCAAACCCTCATGATCTGTCTGTCGTACAAACAGCAAATTTTCAGAACGATATAGCACAAGGAATTACCAATGGATTAATCCATTATTTTGAATAAGTAAGGGAAAGCGAGCTGAATAAATATTCAGCTCGCTTTCATCATGTTATAGATAATTAATTTTAATCGGCTCTATACTAAATGTGGTGGTGCTTCCTGGAGTGA
>NZ_WJID01000076.1:0-26050 GCF_010994055.1 Gracilibacillus thailandensis
TTCAAACCTCAAATTTCTTCATAACAGGAATGCTCCTTTCTTTTACTATTAGTCGCTTTTAATTATTAAAAGGTTTCATCGTAACTTTTATCTATTGACTTCTCCCCCCTATTTTTGTAAACTTTGGTTAACTAAATGCGAAAGGGTGAACCTTGGGCCAATGAATTTATAATCCTATTCTCTCATAATATTTTCATAAAGAACGTCATTCCACAGATGGGATACGTATGTCTTTATGCAGAATATTCAGGATAGGATTGATACTCATTGACCGGCTCAGATATAAGGATACTTCCATCCATATCCTTATAGATATTTGCCTTTCATACGGTATTGCCTCCTATTCTGAATGTGAATAAGGAGGCTTTTTCTTGTCTCCGAATCGGAATGGAGCGAATGTTATGTTACTACAAGCCAAGAATCTTATTATCACTGTAGAAGAAAGAACGCTATTAGAGATTGACATATTGGAAATATTTGAAGGCGACCGAATTGGGCTCGTTGGGAAAAATGGGACTGGCAAAACAACCTTATTGCACACACTAGCTGGAAAATTAACATCTGAGCATGGAACTATAACACACTATGGAACAGTTCATCTTCTGCCTCAATTAAAAGAAGCTGATGGTTATAAAAGTGGTGGCGAAATTACCCAAGGCTATATTCAAAGAGCTTTTTCCAATCAAAGTAGTATCCTATTAGCCGATGAACCAACTACCCACTTAGACACGAACCATATCGAATGGGTAGAAAATACGTTAAAACATTGGCAAGGGGCTTATGTTATCGTCTCACACGACCGTGCATTTTTAGACGCAACTTGTACGAAAATATGGGAAATCGATCAGGGGAAGTTAAATGAATATCAAGGTAATTACCAACAATTCAAAGATCAAAAAGAACAGGGCCTACGTCAGCATCAACAGAAATATGAAAAATATCAAGCCAAAAAGCAACAACTAGAAAGAGCTTTAACACTAAAATCAGAAAAAGCGGAAAGAGCTACTAAGAAACCGAAAAACACAAGTGCGTCTGAAGCAAAAATAACAGGGGCAAAACCTTATTTTGCCAAAAAACAAAAGAAACTCCAACAAACTGCCAAATCGATTGAAACCCGACTGGAGAAGCTTGAAAAAGTAGAAAAACCTTTCGAAGAAACACCGATTAAAATGGATTTACCAAATCAAGAAAAATTGGCTGGCAAGGTACTTATTCGGGTGGAGAATCTAAATGGTAAAGTAGGCAATCAACTGCTATGGAAACAAGCCAATTTCCTGATTAAAGGCGGAGATAAACTCGCTATTATTGGAGCAAACGGAAGTGGTAAAACAACTTTAATTAGGAAAATACTTCATGGTGAAGAAGGTGTTCACCTTTCTTCTGCCTGTAAAATAGCTTATTTTAAACAAGACTTATCGATTTTAGATCCCGACCGTTCGATTCTTGAAAATGCACAAGAAGGTTCGATTCACCATGAAACATTAATCCGAACAGTACTTGCTAGACTCCATTTTTATCGTGATCAGGTTCATAAGAAAGTTGCTGTATTAAGTGGCGGCGAACGCGTTAAAGTAACACTTGCAAAACTGTTCCTTAGCAACAGCAATACATTGATCTTAGACGAACCTACCAACTTTCTCGATTTAGAAGCAATGGAGGCATTGGAAAAATTGCTTACAGAATATGAGGGGACCGTCATTTTCGTTTCTCATGATCGACGGTTTGTTGAAAAAATAGCAACAAAATTGGTCACCATCGAAGAACAACAGGTTACCTACTTTGACGGAAACTACCAGCAGTTTAAAAACCGGGAACAGACACCTGTTAAAAAACATGATGAACAATTACTAATCATCGAAACAAAAATAACAGATGTTTTAAGCAGATTAAGTATCGAACCATCAGAAGCACTTGAAAAAGAATTCCAACAATTATTAAAAGAAAAGCAACGATTAGCAAAAAAGCACTGATCTATGATCAGTGCTTTTCTAGTTTAATCGAACTTGTATGAATTTTTATGAAAACAAGCAATGCTAAAAATACCAATATAGAACCAGAAAAGAATGGGATGAGAAAGGGTAGCCATTGTGTCATCACATACACAAAGGTTAAACTAAGCATCCCTAGTGACATCGACAATAGCGGATGGCCAAACATGATAATTCCCACTTGTTTTAATAACTGGCGCACTTTGCTATCGATCGTTACCGCGCCTGAGAGAAGATGTAAATTATAAATAAGCGCGAAAAAACCAAGAACAATAAATACATAAGTGAAGGTGATGTTTCCTGTCCCCATTACGTAGAAAAAGTCAATTAATAAAACAGTCCAAAAAATGGTAGATATCACGCCTATTTTCATGCCTTTCTTATAATGGAGCCTGGTATATTGCCAGAAATCAGCAAAGAGCTTAACATCTTCCTTTTGAATAAATTGGTGTACAATTGAAAATAATGCCATAGTAGTTGGAAAGAACACAAAAGGTGATAACATTATTAGTAACCCAAATAATACTACGATCACCCCTATCTCATCTGCCATTAACAAATTCAACACAATAAAGAACATCGGTATATTACACACCGACCAAATAATATTAGCAAACGAAAATTTATAAACCCAATCAGCAATCACATAAAATCTACCCATTATCCCTGAACTTTGCATGTTCATCACCTTTCTATTGAGAAAAGAAACGCAAACTTTGTTGTGCCGACAATTGTATCTGATAATAGGATTCTCCTAACTTAGATGGTGAGACTTTCCCGTCTCCTTCCCATTCGTATTTTAGATAAGAAGGTAATCCTAATGTAATAATTGTTTCACGCTCTGCTTTTAAGACGGTAGAAAATGTACCTTTTAATAAATCCCAACGAAAGCTTATCGTACCCGTACAAAAGTGAAATGTATCAACTTGCCCTGATTTCCAATCGTCAGGTAAAGCTGGCAAAAGCTTCACCAGTGTTGGTGACACATAAATCAACATTTCCTGAATAGCGTTTACGATACCTAAATTAGCGTCCATTTGCACTGGTGCATTGTCGATTTCCATTGTCAGCCCCATATTACGCCAATCATTATGCACTGTATAAAAGTTATTTAACAAACAAGACCTTGAAAGATTTTCGAGACAAGTACTTGCTTTAGCGGCATCTTGTAACCTCGCATAAATACTTGCCATATGAGCAAAGGACCAGCTTGTTTGTGCTCCTAATTTTCTTTGTTGTACCGCTTTTCGAAATGGCTCAAATAGCGGTTCTCCTTTCTCTTTGATTAATTCTTGACCAGGGAAAATCGGATAAATATGGGAGAGATGCCGATGTTCATTATTATCTTCAAATGGATCGCTCAGCCATTCCTTAATGGCGCCATCTTTATTTATTCGATAGGGCGGAATTAGTTCAAGCATTTTCTCCCAAATAGGTCGTTCCTGTTGGTAGATCGAAACAATTGAACTACCTTCTATTAAATTGGTCAGTAATTCCTTCATCACAGCAAAATCCATCGTAGCATTTATCGCTGTTGGCATTGGATGGGCAACTGGCTCACTACTTTTAGGCATGAAATTTACCGGTGTATTCTCTGGTGATACAGAAGGATAATACAGATAATAACCATCCTCGCCAATTTCTAAAAAATCTTGATAGAAATCCGCCACTTCTTTCATAAAAGGTAAAGCATGTTGCTTCAAATATTCATGATCTCCTGTAAATTGATAATATTGATAAAAATGCTGGGCTAACCATCCAGCTGCAGCAGTCCAATTCATAATAACAGGTACTAATTGATTTGGTTTCCCAATACCTGGTGTTGTCCCTGCAGGTATATAGATCCCTCGACAACCAAATAACTTTCTTGCATTATCGCGAAAATCAGCCATCAAAGACTGATAATACTCCATTAACGTAAGACTGAATTCTGCTAAACCACCTACTGAAGTATGCCAGTACATCATTTGAATGTTCTCATTAGCCATCCGATGACTCCACATTAAATGGTAATCACCATGCCACAACCCATACATCGAAAACGGTTGACCACCTATTTTAGTACCTGAAATAAATAAATATCGACCAAATGACCATAATTTTTCATAGAGTCTCACTTTAGCTTCCCCACTACTATAAGCGTCTAAAAGTAACACTTCATTTGACCATTCCTCTTGGTCATCTGTTAGTTGTAACTTGGAGGAAAAATATAGTGGCTGATAAACTTGCACATGATTGTCTAATAATTGCTGATATGTGGCTGTCACATTAGCGAGCTCTTCTTTTAATACTGGCCATTGCAATGAACTACTTGATTGAACAAACACTTTTACAAGAATTAATAAACTACTAACATTTACACAGCATAATTTCTGTTGATCTGTGATCACTTCCCCGTCCTCTGCAATTACTCTAGCAACTGCCCCAAAGTCTGTATCATCCTCATTCGTAGCTTTATAGAATAGATAATTGTCCTCCGTATTCCATTCCACTGTATCTGCTAATTCTTGGTATCTTTTCTTCCTATTTGGTGAATTAGTTGGATGTAAGTCAAAGTTTAACGCGGCATCAACAGCATTAGCTTTATTGGAGCTAACTCGATAAACGATCAAATTATCAGCACGGGAAACAAACAAATCCCTCGTAAATGTTGTATCATGTTCAGACCATGTAACACGGACTTCACCAGTTTCCATGTTAATGCCTCTCTTATAGCGGCTAAATCCTTGGTCACACGGCATCTCCAGTTGCAAATCTACAAGGGGCAATGGACATGCTAACTTGGAGTGATAACCTTGTTTTTTCACTTCATTTGTTAAGTGCCAATTCGCTTCTTGATATTCTCCATCCTTCATCAAAGCTCGTGTCTCTGTTAAAGTGTGACTAATGTCAGGTAACTCTCCTTTCACACCCATATGCCATAATTGAGAATGATTAATTAAGATGGTCTCCTTCTTGATCGCCCCATATACTGCTGCTCCTAGTTCACCGTTCCCAGCTGGTAAAGCCTCACGCCACATGTTTCTCCACCATGAAGCAGGGTATTGTAAGACAAGCTTGTTTCGATCAGACACATTATCAAACAATTTATTGCCCCCTTTGACCAATACTTAAATGTAGGTTTGAAAACCTTCTGCTTGAACGGTCCACTTACCGTCTTTAGGAAATCCCGGATAGCTTTCCCCATTATGATCGTCCCAACCGGCTATCATCATTGCAATAGCAGTTAACAAGCCACCATTACCAGGCAAGTATGCTGACAGCCCTGGTCGTTGATAATTATGTCCATTAGGTAAATGTGTATTTTTCACAGCATCCATTAATAAAAAGTCGATAGCAAGTTCTGCTTCACCTAACCGCGCAGCAGTCATTGCACACATTGGAAAATCCCATCCCCAGGCAGTATCCCATTGCCACTCGTCTTTCACCTTTAATAAAGTATTTTTCATTATATCGTTGTCTATCAGCGTTCCTGGTAAAATACCGAACGCTGCCACCATTGAAGGATGATCGTGATTTTTCTCCATAAAGGTATGGTCACAATTTTCATGTGCTAAATATACACCATCTTTGTCTCGAGGTTGTTTTAAATGATCTACAACATGCTGCCATTTCTCATTTGGGGGATCCCCTAATCTTTTTGCCCATTTCAATGCCGTTTCCAGACCATATTTCCAATATTCAAGTTCATAAGGAGGATTTTTAGATTCCTCCATTCGGTGACATTCTTGTGCCGGAATTAAAGGTGGCCCTAAAACATACACTTCTTCTTTATCATTCCAACTGGCAAAGTCAGCCATGAAATCCGCGGAAGCATAAACTATCTCTTTATATTGATTTAGTACTGCTATGGCGTTATCACCACGGTAGATTAATTCGGCTAACATGATCGGGTGTGGCTGTTGCCAAATCAGTCCAGGTGCTACCGGCGAGGGGCTTTGCTTACCATCTATCCCTACCATCTTGGGCCATCTCGCACCTTGATACCCTTGTTGATGGGCTATTTTTTGAGCAATAGGTAAAATAGTTTCATACCATTGTAGACTTTTAGTTAATTTATCTGCTCTTCCCCACAACGGAAAATGTGCACTGTGCCACCAATGCATTTCTAAATGGGCTTTACCAAACCAACTATTATACATCAGACCTGTTTCTTGTGGAGGTATCGCTCCACTACTGTGAATAGCAGTTAAGTACTGAGATAAAATAACCCTGCGCTCTAATTCATCTGCTCTAGCATCAGTGCTTCCCTCGAAACTAACAAATGCGCCTTGTTCCCAAAAAGCTTCCCAATATTGTTCAGAAGCCTTCATCATTTCTGTTGCTTCATTCACTTCGATCGCTTCATTCGGGTAAAACGTTACAACAAAGCTATATTGCTCTTGATTACTAGGTGGAACTAGTTGAAATTGATGTGTACGTAGCTGTGAAAAACTCGCACCATTTGTCTCCCATCTCACATAATAACTATCCTCATCCATTACTCGTTTCAAATGTACGGCATGATCGTTATTATCTACTTCCAAAGTTTGGTGCCTGTCAGGGTGATCCCAACTCAAGTTAGTTGCTTTTGCCCAACTATTATCGCTTATATCTGGCGATGGAAATGACTGAATGATTTGTAGTTTTCCAGCTGCGATTAAAGATGATGTGATATGAACACCGATTGAATCAGTCTTAGGATCGCAAACCGTCTTGACTAACACCTCTTGATCATTGACGAGATATCGACTAGTTATAACTCCTGACCAAAGATCTAATTCTTGGTTAATTTCCGTAATAGCGTCTATGCCTACTTCATTTTGATTTCCATCAAGAAATCGAAATGAAATTTGCGCTAATTGAACTCGATGAGGATTTTGCCTTAACCAATGATAAACCTCTTCTTGATTGCCTGGCTTCATTGGATAAGGAACTTCTCGATCGTAATGCTTAAACAGTTGGTATTCGATATCCCTCTCATTATATAAATCTTTCCCTCTACTATAATGCCATCCCCAATTCGACTGGGTTCCTAAAGGTGTTTCATATAATTGGGGGAAAGTTTGCAAACCCGTAAAATCGACACTAAAACCAAACTCGCTATTTCCAAGCGATAATGGTGATAAAGGTTC
This sequence comes from Gracilibacillus thailandensis, assembly GCF_010994055.1. Lineage (NCBI taxonomy): Bacteria > Bacillati > Bacillota > Bacilli > Caryophanales > Bacillaceae > Gracilibacillus > Gracilibacillus thailandensis. The sequence continues at coordinate 7,103 of NZ_WJID01000076.1, forward strand.
AATTTGATGAATTCTTGGATTATGTTTTTGAACTACCGTTTTTCTGTTCATATTATTTGTTACCTCCTTTTATTATGCTAGTCATTCTGCGTTTAACTTTCTATACTTCCCTGGAGTCATTTCCTTGTATTCACGGAACTTTCTTATGAAGCTATTTTCATGCTGATAGCCTACCTCTAACGCTATATCCGCTATTTTCTTATCTGTTTTAATTAATAACTCCTGCGCACGCTCCATTCTTAGTTTAGTAAAGTAGCCATATATCGTATCATCCATCTCCTCTTTAAACCATTGACTAGCAAGACTTACACTGACACCAACAGATTCAGCAATCTCTGGAATACCAATTGGTTCGCCTAAATGTACATTCATATACTGAATCATTTTTCGACACATCACATATCTTTTCGAATCATTTAGTTTTTGAATATTTTCAATTCTTTCTGATATTCGTTCCTTAAATAAGTTAGCAACATCTTCTAGATTCATCGTACGAATTTCCTCTGCAGTACGAAAAGTAGCATGTGAAATATCTTTGTTTTCGGTAAAAATAACTTTTCTTACTTGTTCAATAAAATAAAAGGCTAGCTCTGGACTAATGTTACTTTCATGAAATAACTGAGATAATGTAGTCACGTCATCAATCGATTGCATTGGGTTTTCAAGTGTAATGGATTTCACTAGATGGTCAATTTTTTCTATATTTGTTTCTTTATCTTCTTGGCTGTGATCCACTTTTGTATAAATGTTTCCATACCCATCAAACAGACGGTATTGCAGTGCCTCCTCCGCTTCATTCATGGCACTTTTTAGCTCTTGAAATGAGACACCTGTCTGATTGAGCCCTACAGAAACAGAAAATCCTAAGATGTTTTTTACGTGTGTAAGCGCTATCTTTAAATGGTTTAAAACATCGACTTTTCCCTCTAAATGCTGGATAATGATAATCATCTTATCATTGCCAATATCCACTGCCTCTACGGCAAAATGAGTCGATAATACTTCCGTAAGAATATTTGCCATCCCTGACTTGACCACAGAACGATAATTACCAGCTACACTGTCTTTCCAAGCAGGATAATTATCGATCGATACGACTAATAATTGAATATTATCTTCTTGCCATTCTTTAAAATAAGCTTGCCACTTATCTTTCTGCTCGGCTCTGTTCGTTAATCTACCAATATATATGTCATATAAAAATTTTGATTTCGCTTCGTACTTCACTTTTTTAATCAATTGGGATAATTGTGCATGATCACTAACCAAGTCATCTATGATATCTTCTAAATGTAGTAAGTCTCGTCTATAGAGCGGGTCATCATCAACTGAAAACAGTTCTTTCATTCGTCTTATAGGTTTTAATTCAACAGAATTGATAAAGAATATAGCGATTCCGCCAATGACAAGTGCAATTAAAGATACGATAAATACCACATCACGCACTGTTTTTGACTTAGCCAGTATACTCTCCTGCGAGACAACCGACACATATTTCCATCCGGTGAATTCTGATTCCATTTGATTAGCAAGTAGTATTTTATCATTATACGTGATGTCATTTAAATTTCCATTGCTTATTTCTTCATTAACATACGATACAGTTTCTATATCAAACGTATGATTTTTCGTTGTATGTAGAATCTTATTATTTTGATCTAAAATATATTGCATGCTGTTAGATGGTGGCTCATTAGATGACCTTAATCTCGAAAATAATTCCGACTGATTAAGGTTAATCGCAACAATTCCCATTGTTTCCCCCTGCAAATTTATTTTACGAAATAAGGAAATGTTGGACCCTTTATACTTCGCGCCTTCTGGCAAATTACGATATTTAACAATTCTAGCTGTATCTGCATTAAATTCATCCACCACACTAGTCCACTCTGCATCGTTAAAAGTCGAACTGCTAGAGCTGAAGCCTTGCGGGATGGCAACAAAGCTATCACTGTTCACATTATAAATATAAATACTTTGAATAAATGAAGAGTTTTTGGTAATGGTAGCTAGCTTATCATAAACCTCCTTAATATTTTCATAGGAGTTTTGTGATTGATTCATCAAAAAACGATATACATTATTATCTAATGCTAATTTAACAGCGATTTGATCAGATTCGATTAAATATTCATCAATATAATTCATGTTTATTTTTAACATTTGGTGCTGTGGTTCATTTAGTTCCTGTTGTAATATTTCTTTGGAAGTATGATAAGAAGAAAATCCTACTGTTAGTATAATAAAAATAATAGGTACCATTAAGATAAGTAGCAACCTTACTTGAGTATTAGAAAGATTTCTTCGAAGTATCCTCTGTATCTTAACAGGAAGAAACTTTGACATGAACCCACCCGCTTTCTATGTCTGAGCTTTTTCTCTTCATTATATGAAACTTCTATCATAAACATAACTCTACTCCCCCCCAGCTAGAAGAGGAGGAGTAGCTCATTTTATTTAGCTGTTTCGTACCATTCCTGAACGCGCTGTGTTACTTCCTCACCTCCGGATTGTTTCCATTTTTCGACAAATTCATCAAACTTGTCGATTGACCATTCCCCTATTACAATTTTAGTTAAATATTCTTGGAATAACTTATGGGACTGAATATCTGGATAGCCATCATAAACCGTACTCGGTAATCCATCCCCAGCAATTCTCCTTGCATCTGCTTTACTTACTTCAAAAATATCCCTTACCATTTGCTGCTCATCTTCAGGGAATGAGTTATCAATTCTAATGTCCATTGATTCTTCTGTTGTTAAATTAAGCATTCCTAAGGCAATCGGCTTATCGTCTGATGAAGGCAATAATTCCTTTTCTCCATCTACTACTTCATGTTGGACTCCCTCAATACCATATTGAACGAAATCTGCATTTTCAGGATCATAGAAAAAATCCAATAATTTCAATGCATTAGCAGCGTTATCTTCTGACGCTAAAGGGATCATCCACTCTGGTTCACCCATGCTTTTTTGTGTAATATAGCCGTCAAAACCATCTACTTCAGGAAGAGGCATTCCTACGACATAGGCATCTGGTGCCCCTTCTTTCATTGCCAAGTATCGCTCATGCAAATTGGCTGGGAGGTGATACCAGCTACCGACTAAATTATTATTAATTTTGGCTGTCCAAACATCTCCCTTGTTTAAAAACGTCTCATTATCTAATAATTCTTCTTCATAAAGCTCTCTAATAAATGCAATAGCTGCTTTCATATTCTCTGAAGTACCCGCATAATTAATTTCACCCTCATAAATATCCCATTCCGGGTAACCTTCCCACATTGCTACACCAAACATAGCGAATAAATGATCCATCCATCTGCCAAACTCCCTACCAGTTGTAGGCAGCTCATCCTGCTCACCATTTCCATTTGGATCCTGATCACGGAATGCTATTAACATCTCTTTATACTCGTCTAGTGTTTCAGGCATATCCATACCAACTTTATCTAGCCAATCCTGTCTCAATAAAGCTGCACGCTCAGGGATTAAATACACTTTAGGGACATAATATATTTTTCCGTCTGGAGATGCAGACCTAACAATATTCCATGCTTCCTCAGGGATTCTTTCCCATACATTTGGTGCATATTCCGGTAGCAAGTCATCTAATGGCAAAGCGCCTCCTTGGTCGATCAGGGTTTGTTCCACTCCTCCAATCGGTCTCAAAATATCAGGAAAATCCTCTGAAGCAATCATGAGATTAATATACTCAGCTGGTTCTGAACCTGGTGGTGTCGATTGCAACTCATACTCCACGCCTGTTTTTTCTTTAATATATTTCACATGCGGATCATCACTGTCAGGGATCGTACCTTTGCCCAAATGACTTTTAAACACACTTACAGTGGCAGTTTCCTCCCTTTCCTCTGTTTCTAATTCATCATTTTCTTCATCTTGGCTAGCTGTATCTTCACTATTGGAACATGCTGTTACCAAAACCATAATCAACAACCCTACAGAAAATAATAAAGAATGATAAAAACGTTTTCTCATCCTGTCTTACCTCCCCATTTTTAATTAACTATTCTTTTAAAGAACCTAGTACTGCTCCTTTCACAAAGTACTTTTGTAAATATGGATAAACTAACACAATTGGAACCGTAGCAAAAATAATGGTGGCAGCTTTTAAGGTGGTTGTGTTGAAATCAAAGTCACCCATTATTAAATCCACTGCTGCAAGCTCTTCTTCCGATGTAAAAAATGCCCGTAAACGCATTTGTAAAGGCCAAAGAGTCGGATCCCGCAAAAATAGCACCGCTGTCTTAAAGGTGTTCCAGTAACCTACAGCATAGAAAAGACTAATGGTAGCTAGCACAGGTTTTGATAACTGCAAATAAATCTGAAACAATAAACGAAATTCATTACAACCGTCAATTCTGGCCGCATCATCAAGATCTGAAGGAATCCCCAAAAAGAACGTTCGCACAATAACCATATTAAATGTGCTTATTAATCCTGGAATAATTAAAGCCCAGATCGAATCCATCAGCCCTACCTCTCTTACGGTTAAAAAGAAAGGAATCATCGGTGCATTAAAAATCATCGTAATGACCATCATTAACATAATCGGTTTACGTAGAAGAAAGTCTTTGCGCGATAATGGAAACGCTGTCAAAACTGTGAACAGCATACTTAGAAAAGTCCCGACTATCGTAATAAATACTGTTACACCAAAAGCTCTCCATAGCACTTCATTTTGGAGAATATGTTCCCATGTCGCCAATGTAAAATCAACAGGTATTAAGAAAACTTGTTTTGAATCGGCAGCAATCGGCGAACTAAATGAAACTGCCAGTAATTGCAACAATGGAGCAATCATCGTCGACGCTAATACGATTAATAACGTATAATTAAATAGTTGAAATAATCTTTCTCCAACAGATTGTTTCATTTACCACAACCCCTGTTCTGATTTTCTTGCAAGCCTATTGAATATCCACAACAGAGCAAAACCTATGACAGACTGAAACAGACCAATTGCCGTTGTTAAGCTATATTGCCCTTGGAGAACCCCTGCTCGATATACATAAGTTTCAATAATATCTCCCACAGAATAAGTCATTGGCGTTAACAAGTTAAAGATTTGGTCAAAACCTAACTCCAAGAAGTTACCGATATTTAATAAAAACAAAACAGAAATAGTAGGTAACAGTAAAGGGAGTGTAATGTAAATAGTTTGTTTAAATCTACTGGCCCCATCGATTACCGCTGCTTCATAAAGGCTTGGATTAATCGCCGTTATTGCAGCCAAGTAAATAATGGTCCCCCAACCAACTTCCTTCCAAATCCCTGAAATAATAACGATCGTTCTAAAATATGCTTCTTCTTGCATGAACAGAATTGGTTCAAATCCTAAAATCTCTCTAATCGCATTAACTATCCCCTGATTTGCTAATAACTCAAAGACAATTCCACCGACTACAACCCATGATAAGAAGTGTGGCAGATAGAATAAACTTTGCACTGTCTTCTTAACAATTAATACCCTTATTTCATTAAATAATAATGCTAAAATAATCGGTGCTGGAAACTGAAATATCAATTGATACAAAGCTATTAATGCTGTATTTCTTAATACTTCATGAAAATCTTGATAGTGTAGCAAAGTCTTGAAGTTCTCCAGACCAACCCAGGGGCTTGCAAAAATGCCTTTAAAAATTTGAAAATCTTGAAAGGCTATTACACTACCCATAAGTGGAATATACTTAAAGACAATGTAATAAATAATCCCCGGCAAAATCATCAGGTATAACATCCAATGTCTTCGTACATTTTTGATAAAACCATTTTGAAGTAAGCGATACCAAAATCCGGCTCTCTGTGTTATTACTTGTTCATTTTTTATATGTCCATCCATGCACTCCCCCCTTTCTTTTCTTCAATAAAATCATATCGTGAATCCCATAAAATAAACAATTAGCCATTTCCACAATAACTATTCAATTCTTATCAGAAGGCAAAATCTATAAATTGTTTAGGTTATGTGGCTTTTGTTTGTTCTAATGAAAAACTGGGCAAAATCCGCTCAGTCCTTATCACTAAATGCTAAGTGGATCTGCGATTATTTTAGTAGCCATTGTGAATTATATTGACTGCTTGTTGACCACCACTCCGGCTGCCCACTTCTCTTTCCGTGGGGTTTGCCCTTCAGCTAACTTTTTTGAGCATAAACCGCTAAAAAAGTGGATCTTCAGGTCAAACAATTTCCACAGGAGTTGAAGTGGGCGGCCTACGTTTATACATGCGCTACAACATTTGTCAAACCAGGCAGCTTGAGTTGTTATCCCTGTGAAAGTGCAAGGTATGGCATAGGAAATCACTAATAGAGGTTATAAACCCAATATGCTTTTTCTATTATTCGTTGTAGAAAAAATATAGCGAAGGCCGACCGTTTCGACTCCTAAGGGATTAGCATGATCTGAAGATCCACTTTTGCAGGAGTATATACTCCTGCAAAAGTTAGCTGAAGAGCATGCCCCTTGGAAAGCGAAACGGTCAGCCGTAGCGGGTTGACTTACACTAGCTAGCTTTCAAAATGGCAACTCCATCTGTATAGCTATTCTTGCTTCTTAAAATATACGTGTTGAATCACCTTTTTCTATCATACTTGCTTATAAATATTGTGATACCCACACTTTCTTTACTTATAAAAAAACAATCCATTCAATCAATTCTTTTTGACTGATGGATTGTCTCTATTCTACCAATAAACAGGTTACATTTCTAAACCAGTTTGTTATAAAAAGCTTACATTTTTGATTAATTGACATAATAAAAATGCCCACCCTTTAAGGCGAGCATTTTATTCATTACTCTTAACTTTTATTTTTATTATACACATCAAAACCGACTGCAATTAATAATACTAAACCTTTAATAAATTGTTGCCAGTCGATACCAATACCGATTAGTGACATACCGTTGTTCATTACACCCATTACAAGGCCACCGACGATCGCACCAATTACAGTACCAACACCACCGGCCATGGATGCACCACCGATAAATACCGCTGCAATCGCATCAAGTTCGAGCATGTTACCAGCTGCCGGGGTTGCTGAATTTAGTCGAGCGGCAAACATTAAACCTGCTAAAGCAGCAAGTACACCATTGTTTACAAATACCCAAAATACAACTCGTTTTGTTTTTATCCCGGATAAGTCTGCTGCCTTTTTATTACCACCAGTAGCATAAATGTGACGACCCATTACAGTGTTCTTCATAATAAAGGTATAAAGTACAATAAGAACAATTACAATGACAAGTACCGTTGGGATCCCTTTATTTTGTGCTAATTGATAGGCAAACCAATTAATTGCAAGTAATAATAATGCCAATTTTACAATAGTGGTCCATAAAGGGGCAACTTCGAAATTGTATTGCAATTGCGTTCTTCTTTTATTAAATTCTAAGTAGACCAATACTAGCGATAAAATTACGGACAATACAATGGTGAAAATGTGTAGATTCGCTCCACCAAATAAATCAGGAATAAATCCACTACTTATACTTTGAAACGAGTCAGGAAACGGTGCTAAAGATTGCCCATCTAATAACCATAATGTTAGACCTCTAAATACGAGCATTCCTGCCAAAGTTACAATAAAGGATGGTATCCCAACATATGAGATCCAAAAACCTTGCCATACACCAATCAAAGCTCCTGCTATAATTGCAATAATTACTGCAAGCCAAACTGGAACATTCATATTAATGATAAGTACACCAGCAATGGCTCCGATAAACGCAACAACTGAACCTACTGATAGATCAATGTTACCAGTAATAATTACTAGAACCATCCCAACAGCTAATACAAGAATAAAGCCATTTTGTAAAATTAAATTGGTTAAGTTTAAGGGTGTAAAATTAACCCCATCTGTTAAAAACCAAAATAGTCCCGTGATTAATACAAGTGCTATAATCATTCCGTATTCTCTTAGATTATTTTTAAATAAATTAATTAACGTCTGCATTGCGAGTCCCCCCTGTTCCAGTCATATAACGCATGACACTCTCTTGGTCTGCTTTGTTTTTATTCAATTCACCTGTCAAGCGCCCTTCATTCATTACATAAATTCTGTCAGATAGCCCTAGTACCTCTGGCAATTCCGAAGAAATAACAATAACTGCTAAGCCTTGCTGGGCTAACTCGTTAATCTGAGTATAGATTTCAAATTTTGCACCAACATCAATACCTCGTGTTGGTTCATCCAAAATCAGAATATCGGGTTCTGTAAAGATCCATTTACTGAGGACTACTTTTTGCTGGTTACCCCCACTCAAATTACCTGCCAGTTGTTCAAGTGTCGGAGTCTTAATGTTTAATCGCTCTCTTAAGGATTGCGATTCGATGACTTCTTTATTTTCATCGATCACACTTGATTTGGAGATTCTCTGTAAATTGGATAATGTAATATTACGTTTTATATCATCAATTAAATTCAAGCCATATGTCTTGCGATCTTCTGAAACATAGGCAATACCCTTTTCGATCGCTTTACTTACGGTATTGGCTTCAATTTGTTTTCCATCCTTATATAATTCACCACTGATTTTCTTACCATATGATTTTCCAAAAATACTCATTGCCAGCTCTGTTCGACCAGCTCCCATTAATCCGGCAATACCTACAATTTCACCTTTTTTTACATGAAAACTGACGTTATCGATGATTTTGCGATCTTGTTGTTGTGGATGATATACGTTCCAATTCTTTACTTCAAAAATAGTCTTACCAATATTAGGATGACGTACAGGGAACCTACTTGTTAACTCCCGACCAACCATACCCTTGATTATTCTTTCTTCTGATATCTCTTCTTCCTTTGCATCTAATGTTTCAATTGTTTTCCCATCACGTAATACCGTAATAGAATCAGATACATAGGATACTTCATTTAATTTATGAGAGATTAATATCGAGGATACTCCTTGCTGTTTTAACTCTAATAGTAATTTCAGTAAATTCTCACTATCTGTTTCATTCAACGCTGCGGTAGGCTCATCTAGGATTAGCAGTTTCACGTTTTTCGATAAAGCCTTAGCAATTTCCACCAGTTGTTGCTTCCCTACACCGATATCCATGACAGGTGTTTCTGGAGAATCTTTCAGCCCAACGCGTTCTAATAATTTTTTAGACTCTGAGAACGTATCTTGCCATTTCATAATTTTGTTAGATTGACGTTCATTACCAAGGAAAATATTTTCAGCAATAGATAGATAAGGACTTAACGCTAATTCTTGGTGGATAATAACAATCCCTAAATTCTCACTTTGCTTAATATTTTTAAATTGGCATTCCTGTCCTTCAAAATAAATAGATCCATCATAGGTTCCATATGGATAAACACCACTAAGAACTTTCATTAATGTAGATTTCCCAGCGCCATTCTCACCGACTAATGCATGTATTTCTCCCTGTTCCACTTGCAAATTAACATTATCTAAAGCTTTTACACCGGGGAATGTTTTCGTAATTTCACGCATTTCCAGTATATAATCAGACATTAGCTCCACCACCTTCAATAGCTCTATAACATTGAATTAGTGGTGACCTCAGACCACCACTAATTCATTTCTTTATGATCTGGCTTATTCTAACTCGTCTTCAGAATAGTAGCCACTATCAATGACAACTTCCTGATAATTATCAATATCTACAGAGACAGGCTCTACAAGATACGTAGGAACGACTTTTTCGTTATTATCATAAGTTTCTGTGTCATTCACTTCTGCTTCTTCTCCGTTTAGAATAGCCTCTGTCATATCAACTGCTACGGCAGCTAAATCACGCGTATCTTTAAATACAGTTTGTGTCTGCTCACCAGCAATGATTGATTTAATTGAAGCTAATTCTGCATCTTGACCAGTAATAACTGGTAACGGAAGGTCATCAGAACCGTAACCAACACCTTTAAGTGCTTGGATAACGCCACGGCTAATACCATCGTAAGGAGATAATACTGCATCTACTGTTTCATCTCCTGAATAAGAACTGCTAAGGATATTCTCCATACGGGATTTCGCAGTGTTACCATCCCAACGCATAGTTGCTGCTTGTTCAAATTCTGTTTGTTCACTTTGGATAACTAATTTACCCTCATCAATATATGGTTGAAGTACACTCATTGCACCATCCCAGAAGAAGTAAGCATTATTATCATCTGGGGAACCACCGAATAATTCAATATTGAATGGTCCTTCTTCGTTTTCTAAATCAAGTGCTTCTTCGATGTATGAGGCTTGTAATACACCTACTTGAAAGTTATCAAATGTTGCATAGTATGTTACGTGTGGCGATTCCATAATCAAACGGTCATAAGACACCACTTGAATACCTTGGTCATTAGCTTTTTCTAATACATTCGTAAGTGCAGTACCATCAATTGATGCAATAACAAGTGCTTCTGCACCTTTTACGATCATATTTTCAATTTGTTCGATTTGTTTGTCTACATCGTCTTCTGCATATTGTAGATCTGTTTCATAACCTAGCGCTTCCAATTGCTCTACCATGTTATTCCCATCATCAACCCAACGTTGAGAGGATTTTGTCGGCATTGCTACACCAATTAAACCACCATCTGCAGACTCTCCACCATCATCTGAATTTCCACCTGAAGTATCATCGCTACCACAAGCAGCTAAAAATAAGATAAGACTAAAGAAAATTGCTAAGAAACTAAACTTCTTCATAATTGTAACCCCTTTCAAATATGTGTTTTTTTCTTACTTGGTTACAAATGTATCACAAACTAACTTGTAAGCCTTTACATAATTTTAAACAGTTTTTATAAAAATTTAATGTGCATGTAATATGAGAGCTAATTCCTCTTATTATGGGGGCTTCTTGCAACTTTGGGGTAATGGCTGCACTCAAAGTTAAACTTTGAGGCAGCCATTACCCTCCGTTACAATTGATGCTTGTACTGCTTTGGTGTCATACCAATCGATTTTCTAAATGCAGTGCTGAAATAGTGTTGTGAATCATACCCTACTTGTTCGGCAATTTCTCGGATGCTGAGATCTGTTGTTTTCAATAAATTTTTTGCTGCTTGTAGACGTATTTGCGTTACTAATTTTACGTAGGATACCCCTAAATCTTGTTTAATCATTTTACTAAGGTAAACCGTTGAAACATGAAGCGATTCAGCAATACTCTCTAATGTTAAGTGTGAGTCACGATAGTGTTGGCGAATATATTGGATCGATTGTTTAACCAGTGGGGAAAATTGCATATATTTATTTAATTCTTGCTTAACTTCCGCATACTTAGAAGGAATATTTGAATATTGCACATCTATTTGTTTCGCATAAACATGTTGCGCAAGTTCCTTTTTTATGAACTCTTCTAGATGTAACACTAAGTCTGCTGGTGTTTGTTCCCAAATAAGAATAGAAATCCAATGAGTATCTTCTAAAAAGATGGCATGTCCATACTCCTTCATGTCCTGTTCCAATAGCTCTTCTATTGCCTTTAATTGTTGCTTTCGCTCCTGTTCACTAAAAAAGTGATGCTCAACTTCACCATCAAGCCATTTCATAACAATCAATGATTGAGGGGCTGATCGAGGGAGTTCTAAAAATTGCAATTGGTTTTTCACTTCTTCTTCCCCTAAGTTTTCTGTCATCCAATCTAGAAAAAAGCGGTTTCTTAACTGCTTATGATTCTTTTTCACTTGTGTAGAAGCCTGCTGTAAATAATTTTCTTCTTGCCTTTGTTGATCTAATTGTTGTTGTACCTCTCCTAGAATACCAGTTAATTGATTAGGATTTACCGGCTTCAATAAATAATCCTCTACTTGCAGACGAATCGCTTCTTGAGCATATTGAAAATCATCATATCCAGAAATCACTACCATCCGACAATCATGTAATTGATTTTTAATTTTCTTCATTGCCGTAATGCCATTCATGATTGGCATATTCAAATCGATTAATAACACATCAATTTCATGTCGGATAGCTAAGTCGACTGCCTCTTCGCCATCTTCTGCTTCTGCTACAACTTCCATGTTAAAATCGCTCCAATTAACGGAAGACATTATTCCATCACGGATGATAAATTCATCATCCGCTATTAACACTTTCCAATATTCCATCTTGATCACTTCTCCCTCTCCTCAACACTATTGTTCATAGTTGGCAATAAGATCGTAATAGTTGTTCCGACATCTTCTTGACTATCTATTGTCAGACCGTAATTAGGGCCGTGTGTTAATTGAATTCTTGCTTGCACATTCAGCATGCCGTATCCTTTTTTATTCCTTGTCTCTTCTGTATTTTCAGTTTGGGTTATCGATTCAGCCAACGCTTCTCTCAGATCGCTCAATTGTTTTGGGGTCATTCCTTTTCCATCGTCACTAACCTTAATAAGTAAATTTTCATCCGAAGATTTGGCTTCAATATTGATATGTCCCGCTCCTCGTCGTTCTTTAATTCCGTGATAGATTGCATTTTCAATAATTGGTTGCAGAATAAATTTTAATATTGCTTTATTTTTTATAGATTCCTCTACTTTAATATCATAATTTAACTTTTCTCGATATCTTGTTTTTTGTATTTTTAAATAGCTTTTGATATGATCGATTTCTTCAGCCAATGTAATAATATCGCGACCCTTACTCAAACCGATTCGAAATAGCTTAGCTAGTGACTCTACTACCTCTGCTACATCATCTGCCTTTTGTTTTCTTGCCATCCATTGAATAGTATCCAGTGTGTTATAGAGAAAATGCGGATTGATATTCGCTTGTAAACTACGAAACTCTGCATCTCTCTTTTGCCTTTCCTGTCTTTCTGTCAGATGCATTAAACCATTAAGCTTCGTTAGCATTTTATTAAAACTTCTGCCTAATAGACCAATCTCATCAAACCTTTTCTCTTTATACCTCACCTTCAAATCTCCATCTTCTGCCTTCTTCATAAAAGATACGAGCTGTACAATTGGTTTCGAGATTGAATGTGACAGAAAATAAGATACCGGAATACCGAAAAACATAATGATAAAAATAAACATTACTAGATAAAAATTAATTTCACGCAATCCAAAGATGGTTTCTTCCGTGGGGAATACACCAACCGTAACCCAATTGGCAAAAGGAGAACGCTGATAAATAAATTGAATCTTCTCTCCTTTGATCGTTTTAGAGAAATCCCCTGATTGCTGTTCACTAACCCATTTAAAAGGTATTTGACTCACAATTGGTTGGTTAGGCTGGTAAATATTTTGACCTTTATCATCAATCACCATTAAATATCCGCTTTTCCCTAACGTAACATCTTTTACTGTTTCTGCAATGGCTCTTCGCTTTAAGTCTATTAATACTACACCACGAACATGCTCAGTAAATGGATCTATTACTGCTCTTACAACCGTTATTACATCATCATTCGTATAATCTACGATAGAAGTTAATCTTCTGCCATCTGGTCGACCAATAATCTTAAAGATACCATTATTGTTAACAGCTTCTTGATACCAAGTAGTTTCCGTTAAATCTATAGTAGATGGAGCGTATAATTCGTTACTAACATATTCACCTTTATTGTTTACTACCATTATTCCTGCAACCTCTGATGATACAGTTGTAAAGTTTCGCAAGTACCGTTGTATATCATATTTATTATCAGAAAAAGCCGCATCTTCACCTTGACCTAGAAATTTCCCTACATCTTCATTATTCGCAATCATATAAGTATAGCTTTGTAGATTACTGATATAAAACTCGAAAGATTCGTTTACTTTACCAATTAGTTGCATTGTATTGGCATTAACTTGTTCTTCCATTACACGCTCAACCGTCCAACTAATTAACAAAGCTAAACAGAAAATCGGCAATATACTAATTAATAAAAAGTGTGATATTAGTTTATAGCGAATTGGAATATTATTAATCTGTATCCAGCGCTTCACGGAGCATCCATCCATTCTTTAATCAACAGGATAGTAATCACTAACATTTTCTTTTGTTACAACTGTTATGCCTGTATCAACATAACGGGGCAGATTCGTTTCTCCATTTAAATCACCTGCTAAACCATGTTGAAGGTGAAAGAGAAACTGCAGAGACCAATATCCCATTTCCCACGTACCTTGCGCCAACGTTGCAGAAATTACCCCTTCTTCAATCATATCCAGTGTACCTTTGTCTGTATCAAAGCTTATAATATGGAGGTCACCTTTTCTTTGTTGGTCTAATACTGCTTTACCTACTCCAACACCACCATTAGCCTCTGAAGCAAAAATGCCTTTAATATCCGGATGTTCCCTCATTAGTTCTTCTGAAACTTCTTTCGAGATCATCTGGTCCCCACGACCATTTTTTACTTCAACCACTGTCATATCTGGGTATTCATTCTTAATTGTCTCTCGAAAACCTTGTGTCCGTTCCAGATGGTTTAGTTGATTGGGATGTGTCACTACACCAACTTCACCAGATTGGTTTAATAATTCAGCCATTTTGTGTGCTGCTGTAACACCAGCATAATGGTTATTCGTTCCTAAGAAAGCATATGCCTGACTATCTGGTGCATCTGCATCAAACATGACAACAGGGATTCCAGAGTCTACCGCTTTGTTAATGACAGGGTTTAATGCTTCGGGATCCATCGTAGAAATGGCAATACCCGAAGGATTTTTGGCAATAACTTGTTCTAACACCGTAATTTCTTCATTCACATCATATTGTGTCGCTCCACGATATTCAACAGATACATTAAGAGCCTCTGCTGCATCCTCAAAACCCTTTAATGGCCTCTTCCAGTAATCAATACCAGCCTGAAAGGTCACCATCACATAGGTTTCATCAATCGTACCTCTCAACTCATGTTCAGACCAATCGTTATTCGTCGTTTCATTTGTTTGATATTGATATACGTACAGAACAAATAATCCAATTAAGACTATATAAACAAACAATAACTTTTTCACCTTTTGTAACCCCTTTCATTATAAAGCATAGGGTATTATTTCCTGCTAAAACGGATAAACTTTTTTCCTATATCGATTGTACTAAAATTGTATAGGATTGCAATCCTTTCTTCAATAACAATTTTATACATTAATAAAGCTACACTTGTTTGTGTAACTTTAAAAGGGATGTCTAATTGTTAGGGGATTTTTTGGAGATGTGAGTTGAAATAATCGAGATGTTCCGTTTTTTCTTTTATCATATCTTGAACAGTCAGTGATTGCAAATTAGGCAGCGGGTAACCTTGTTAATGGTTTCCTTATAAAAAAAGAGCTTGGACCAAAATCCAAACCCTACTAGACCTCTTATCCACGAACTAATTTGTTCCGCATATAGTTGGACCAAAGTTCAACAATCAGAATTAATATGACAAGTCCAATTAATATCGAACCAACCTCATTCCATCTGTACGCATTCATCGCAAAAATCAACGGTGCACCGATACCACCTGCACCAACAAGTCCTAGAATTGATGCTTCCCGCAAGTTCATATCAAATCGGTAAATCCCTATAGATAAAAACATTGCGATTAACTGTGGAATGATACCAAATCTGATTTTCTCAAATGTCGTACAACCTATCGACGTCATCGATTCAAAGATACTCGTATCCAAGTCTTCTATTGCATCGACAAAAAGCTTTGCAAGCATACCGATGGAAACTAACGTAATTGTCAATACACCAGTAAAAGGGCCTTGTCCTGCTACCCGAACAAACATTAAACCATAAACCAACGAAGGAACTGTACGAATGAAAATTAATAATAACCTTGTTATAAATGCCACAGGTTTTGGAACCACATTGGATGCAGATAAAAAGGCAAACGGAATTGCTAACATTGCACCAAGGATTGTTCCTAAAAAAGCTATAGCGATCGTTTCCACTAATAAATACATAACACCCTGTGTGGTAAAATCCAACAAGAAATCTAAATCTGGCGTGACAATTCCCAAAAGAATATTTTGAGCAATCGCCCAACCACTTTCCTCCATACTTCCAAAATCTATAACAAATAATGACCAAATTATTAAACCTAGTAAAACAGCGGAAATAACATAGATATAACTGTTCATTCTCGGCTTTGCAAATAATTGTTTTTCAATAGCATTCATCATAAGTCAAGCCCTTCATATCAACTTTTTTCTAAAATATTCACTAACCGTCTCGATCAAAAACACCGTAATAGCTAGCATCAGTAATATCATTCCGACACTTGCATAATCGCGCCAGCCTAGACCCTCATCCAAAAGTAAACCGATTCCGCCAGCACCAACATAGCCTAAAATTGCGGCATAACGTACATTTCCTTCAAAACAAAACAAGGAAGTGGATAAGTAGTTAGGCAATACTTGAGGAAAAATCGCATAACGAAACGCTTGTATTCTCGTAATTCCGATCGATTCCATTGCCTCAAAAGCACCCATACTAGCATTCTCAATTTGCTCATACAATAGCTTCCCTACATATGCTAACGTAAATAGAAAGATAGCAATCGTACCAGCTAATGTTCCTAAACCGAAAATGAATGTTGCAATTAAAGCAGAGACTAAGGTAGGCATTGTCCTTAATATACTTAAAAATATTCGTGCAACCATAACGATTATCTTGTTCTTGATAATATTGGAGGCCGCTAGATAAGCGATAGGCACAGCAACAAGTGAACCTAACACAGAACCAAGGATCGACATCATAATGGTATCCAATAAAGGCTGCCATAGATGAGGAAGGTATTCCCACTTAGGAGGAATCATTTCATTTATAATAACGAAAAACTCATGACCTCGTTTTACTAATACACTAAACTCAAAGTTAGTAAACCTTATCGATAAATAGACTGCAATGAGAACCGTAACAAAAATCAAAGGAGTACGTGATCTTTTTTCCGAAACAGTCTTACCATTAGGTAATACTACTTGCTTTGGTGGAAAAATCTTATCAAACATAGGCACCTTCCTTATACATTTCCTGTTTCACTTCGCCTGCCTTACCTTTATAAATATAGTCTAATACTTCATCTGTTACCTCATTAGCAGAACCATCGTAAACAATTTGCCCTTCTCTTACTCCAATAATTCGATCTGCATATTCGAGTGCCACTTCTACATGGTGAATATTCAATAGTACGGTCATGCCCATCTCTTGATTAATACGCTTGAAATCATCCATTACTTGTTTAGATGTAACCGGATCTAATGATGCAATTGGTTCATCAGCAAGCAGGATGGTTGGATTTTGTGCCAACGTTCTTGCTAATGCCACACGTTGCTGTTGTCCCCCTGATAACTGGTCAACACGAATATAAGCCTTCTCTAAAATGCCAACCTGATCTAAGGCAGTCAATGCTTGTAGTTTATGCTCTTTACTAAATATTCCAGTCAGTTTTCGCCAAAAAGATAGCTGCGGTACAAAAGAAACTAATACATTTTTTATTACAGTAGTTCGTGTAATTAAATTAAAAGATTGAAAGATCATACCAATCTTCTTGCGGAAATTGCGAATTTCTTTTCCTTTTAATTTCCCGACGTTCGTGCCGTCCACGACAAGAGATCCACTCGTAATATCGTGCATTCTATTAATACATCGAATCAGCGTAGACTTACCAGCACCAGATAAACCGATGACCGCTACAAATTCTCCTTTTTCGATTTTTAAATTAATATTTTCTAATGCTTTCACTTTATTAGGATATACTTTATCTACATTCGTAAATTCAATCATATCTATCGCCTTCCTTGTGAAAAATGAGAACACCAAAGAATGATGTCCTCATTTTTCCTTCAATATTATTTAAAAAAGGTAGAACATTAATCTAATGACTGCACCATTTCTTGTGCTTCACGCTCTTTGTCATAGTCAGAATCTTGTGCTTCTTGATAACCTTCATGGTTGTAAATAGAAATCACTTCTTTTCCTTCTTCTGTTTCCGCAATATTCATAAATGCTTGTTGAATAGCAGATTTTAAGTCGTCATTCATTTTGTCGGAATTTTTACTTACACTAATTGTGTCGTTGTAGATACCAGAAGTTACACCAATGACATTTGTTTCATCCCAAATTGTTGCTTCTCTATTAAATTCGGATTGCCATGCTTCTTCATTGTCTCGTCTAGCATCAGCATATGTTACCATTACATCAATTTGTCCTTCAGCTAGTCTTGCAAAAGCACTACCATAGGAATCTACTTTTGCTTTATTTGGCAGATCTGCAATTGTAAGATCAAAGTTATCTTTCAACCATAAAGATGGATAAATATAACCTGCTGGAGATGATGATGACATTACTGCCCAATTAGCACTTTCCATATCTTCCGCTGTAAGCTCTTCGCCATTGTTTACTTTGTCAGCTAATTCCTGACCTTTTTCAGAAGGACCAGCAATCATCAAAGCACGATAGTAAGTTACTTGCTCATCACTCGGTTCTGTTGGCTTATTTTCGTTCCAATCGCTCGCATCATCTGAGTCATTATTCAACCCTGCTCGAGTTGCGGTCAAAATAACTTCCGCTCCATCATCATACAGTACATATGTACCACCAGGAATAAAACCAATATCTGTTGTACCTGCAGAAAGAGTTTCCCCTACCGCTTCATAATTAGTACCAACAGAAATATCCACTTCTCCTATTTCATAACCTAAAGTTGCCATTTCTTCTTTTAATAAATCTTTCAAAGGTTCTGTTGCTGTTACAATCTCCTCTGGATCACGTGAAGGTACAAAGCCGATGGACAATGTATCGATTGATTGTGTTGCTTCTTCCTCTGTATCTTCACTTGCCTCCGCACTATTTGCTTCCACATCATTATCTGTCTCTGTTGCTTCGTCTGTAGAGCCTTCTTCTGAATCTCCACAAGCCATTAGTATTGCAGCTAATAATGCCACCACTAAGAAAAGCCATATTTTTTTCATTTATATCCCCCTAATAATTTTAACGTATTGTCAAAGTTTTTCTTATTAAAATAGCTTTTT
>NZ_WJID01000077.1:0-10552 GCF_010994055.1 Gracilibacillus thailandensis
AAACATCCTGAAAGAAGGTTAAGTGGGGGTAGTTCAATTCACGATTTAGCTGTTCTACGTCTACAAAGTCTATTTCTTCATCAGTTATCCCGTATTTCTTTTTCAGTTGTAATAGACGATTTACACTTTCATCTAAGCGTTACATTGAGATTTCCCCACTTGCTACCGCATCTTCGATAGCAGCAAATACAGCATCGATTTGCTCATATCCATGGCAGATCAATAACAAATCTGTCCCTGCCTGGATTGCTTGCACAGCTGCATCGCCAATCTCATAATTCTCTAAAATTGCACCCATGGTTAAATCGTCGCTAATTACAAGACCATCAAAACCTAATTCCTTCCTTAACAATCCTTGAATAATATCTGCTGATAATGTTGCAGGATTGTCTGGATCAATCGATGGAATCATTAAATGACCAATCATAATTGCTTCAGCATCATGGTTAATTGCTTGTTGAAAAGGCCTAAGTTCTACTTGGTGTAATCTTTCAACCGAATGATCAAGAAGCGGAAGGTTGATATGTGAATCAACATCTGTATCTCCATGCCCAGGAAAATGTTTTCCGACGGGAAT
Source organism: Gracilibacillus thailandensis (assembly GCF_010994055.1). Taxonomy (NCBI): domain Bacteria; kingdom Bacillati; phylum Bacillota; class Bacilli; order Caryophanales; family Bacillaceae; genus Gracilibacillus; species Gracilibacillus thailandensis. Next base: position 578 of record NZ_WJID01000077.1, read on the forward strand.
AACATTTTCGTCAGACAACCCTTTCATTTGTGCAATTGCCATCTTGCTCACTAGATCAGGTTTGTCTCCAAATGACCTGTCTCCAATAACAGGGTTATGCGGGTTATTATTTACATCAAGTACTGGAGCAAAATTAATATTAAAACCAAACTCCTTCACTTTTTTGGCTAATAGTTTTCCGATTTGATAAGATAGGTCACGATCATTCTTTTTGCCGATTGCTTGGCTTGTTGGTGTTACCAGTATCTCTTTAGGAAGTCTTGTAATTCGTCCGCCTTCTTCGTCAATTGGTATTGGATTGTCGTTAGCCTGTTTTAAGTCATTAATCAATTCTACAGTTTGTTGCGTATTTTGGATATTCTTTTGTAATAAAATGAATCCTCCAACCTTTTTATCGGATAGATAATGTGTAACTTCTTGGTCAATGGAGGTGCTTTCCAATCCGATCATCATTAGTTGACCGATCTTTTCTGCTATAGTCATATTATCAATATTGGAGCTAAAGTCCCAGCGCTCACTATTTAATTCACCGGTTGATAAGACTGGCAGGTGGTAAGTAGACAAAGCGTGTTCTTTTATGGGTTTATCGCTGCAGCTACATATAAACATGAGTATAAGTATCCATACACTTAATTTCTTTATCATAGTTCCAAAACTCCTATTAACCTTAGCATAATATTTATATAAAGCTATGCTTATAGATTAGGCGAATTTTAAACTTTTATGTTACTTAATTTGAAGCGACTCAAATTGACGTAATGCTTTCGTTCAACATATAATAGTTGTAAGCGTTAACAGGGGGGTGGGTGTTATCGGTATGATTCATAAGATTCGCATGAAATTTTTGAACTTACGTCTGAAATATAAAATGATTATCCTCACATCTTTAGTACTGCTTGCATTTAGTATAGGTGGTTTGTCGATATTACAATACGCTTTTAACCTCTATAATAAGGAAATCTACCGTCAATCCGCTCAAGCTTTACAAGTTTCAACGAATTCTGTTGAAGCGGAATTAAAGAAGATGGAACGCCTTTCCTATCAAATCACTACTGATACATATGTGCAATCCTATTTATTAGAATTAACCAACACCGATTCAAACTACGATAAGTACATGATTGGAAATGAACTCCGGAAAAGGTTGTTACATATTGGTGCATTAAATAAATATGTACAATCGATTCAAGTGTATGATATATATGACCAAGAATATGCCAGTGGTAATTTAATCATTAATTTATCTGAAGAAAGATTAGCAACCATGAAAGAGGTTGCACGAGCGGAAGAGGGTGGGGTCAATTGGTTATCCCCATCTGAAAATGATGAGACTGTGATGGCAGTTCGGGATATACGAGAGTATATGGATTTTTCTTTTGAAAGGTTAGGGACAGTAGGAATACGAGTTGATATTCATGAAATGATGGATGAGCTTACAAATAATTTAGAAGAACAAGAAACCAATTTTCTTATTTTTGATCAGAATGAGCGGCAAGTCTTCTCCGATGAAAATAATTTAGACGGTATTAAACCTTCGGACTTTCTGGTTAATCAGCAAGGCTATCAAATTATAAAGCATAACGGTGAAAGATATTTTTTAACGTATTCAGAAGCCAATCACTTGGATTGGACGTATATGATTCTAACACCTTATAGTAATTTATTTACGGTAATTAGCCAAGCACGAACGGCTGTATTTTTAACCTATTTTGCACTATTTTTACTGATGATATTCCTAGGAAGTAAGTTTACCGGCACGATTGTAAACCCAATTGAAAGTTTAAATAAAAAAATGAAAAAAGTTCAGACAGGTGATTTGGATTATTATGATGTTGGCATGGAAACAGAGTTAACCAAAGATGAAGCAGGGCAAATGCATGAGAATTTCAAGAAAATGATGAATCAAATTAATTATTTAATTGGGGAAAATTATGAGAAACAATTATTAATTAAAGAATCTGAATTTAAAACATTACAGGCACAAGTAAATCCACATTTTCTTTATAATACGCTTGAATCGATCAATTGGTCCGCCAAAATAGTCGGTGAAAAGAAAATTTCCCAGATGGCTGAATCTCTTGGTTACGTCTTACGAGCATCGATTAACATGAAAGATGCATTGATTCCACTGGAAGAGGAACTGACAGTGGTAGACCATTATATCACGATTCAAAGTTATCGTTTTGATGAAAGGTTACAGTTTACAAAGGACATACCTAACCAATTTTTTGATGTACAAGTACCTAAATTTATTATTCAACCAATAGTAGAAAATGCCATTCGCTATGGCCTACAAGAGATGATTGGTGTTTGTAAAATTCATCTCTCGATTAAAGAGGGGGAAGACACGATCGTTATTCAAGTGGAGGATAATGGCCCAGGTATCAATAAGTCTTATCTGGATCAGATTGAATCAGGTGACTATCAGCCAAAAGGAACAGGGATCGGTCTGCGCAATATAAATGAACGTGTCAAAATACTTTTTGGAGAGGAATATGGATTAAATATTGACAGCGAAATAGGGAATGGTACGACAGTTTCCATAATTTTGCCGAAGGAGGATAAGGAAGCCTATGTACAAAGTGTTGTTAGTAGATGATGAACGGATGATCTTGGATGGTATTTCTTTGATTGTGGATTGGAATCAACATGATACAACATTAATAGGGAAAGCAATGAATGGCCTGGAAGCCTATGATTTTATTACGAAACAACAGCCCGACATTGTGATTACCGATATAACCATGCCCGGTTTAGATGGTATCGAACTAGTGAAAAAGGCAAAACAAGACTATCCTTCTATTAAATGGATTTTTTTATCTGGATTTAGTGAATTTGAATACGCAAGACAAGCTATGCGGTATGGTGTCAAACATTATTTGCTAAAACCATGTAATGAAATGAATATTTCCGAAGCTCTAGCAGATGTTGTACAAGAAATTCGAGAAGAAGAAGAAGCTGTTGAATATATGAAGGCAATGGAAGAAGAAGTGTCTAAAAATACGGTCAATGAATGTGAGGAAGTGTTAAAGCATTTTTTTATTTACGAACAAATAACGGAAAAAAGCCAGTCAAAAATGAAGCAGATGGTGGAAGGACTCTATTCATCAGAATCATTCTTTTTTTGGATGCTATTCATTGAAGGGAAAATCGCTTATGATCAAATCAACCAACTAATAGAAATGATAAATCGATCATTTCTTAATGAACAAGTCGTCACTACCTTAATCGAAAATAAAGTAGTGGTAATGATGCGTCATTCTTCAGACTATCAAAAAACAATCAAAGACATTCTCCAAGCTAAAATAGATCAATCAACATTGAGTGTGACTTCCGTTTTATCGAAAGACTTTACAATGGACCAAATAGAAAAAATCCCAACAATAGATGAAATGGTACAGCAAGTTTTTTATCAACCAAAGCATAGTTTTATTCCGTATCAAAATTGGATTTATTTTCATGAAAAATTGCAACCAGATATTGAAATAGACTTAGATACGATTGTGTATTATTTAAAAAAACAACAAAGGAACGATGCAGTCTCCTACCTTATAGATTTTGTTAAAAAACTGAAAAAACATAAAGTTGCTCCAAAGATAACAAGAGGCTATTTTATTCAAATTTATTTATTATTGATGAGTAAATTAGCACATCATTCAACAGAGGATCGCGTGCAAGCAATTGGACAAATGGAAGATTATCAGCATATTACTGATTTTGTTACGTTCTTTGAAGAACTTTTTGAAAGAATGATTATCCAAAATCAAACACCGCAAAAATATTCAAAAGTAGTGCAACAAATGTTAACTTGCATTGAAAAAGAGATTGAGAATCCTGCGTTGTCACTTCAGTGGCTGGCTAACCACTGTTTATATATGAATGCTGACTATTTAGGGAAAACCTTTAAAAAAGAAATTGGACAACGTTTCTCATCTTACGTAACCAATGCCCGCATTAATAAAGCAGTGGAAATTATCGAAGCGGAACAGGATATTAAAGTATTTGAGTTAGCGGAGAGACTGGGATTTGGTAATAACCCACAATATTTCAGTCAAATATTTAAAAGAATGAAGGGATTCACACCATCCGAAATTATTAAGTCAAATGAATGGTAAAGTTAGCGTTTTCAAAAAACTCTTCTTTTTAAACATTTACCACTGATTTTTCTATCATACCTAGGTGTAAATATCTGCTATTATATATGTGTAATCGCTTACAGCGTATTAAAAAGGGGAGGGAAAGAAATGAAAAAATCTTTGTTAGTACTATTAGGAATGATGATGGTTCTTTGGTTAGCTGCATGTAGTGGCGATGATAGCTCAGAAGATACAGGCGGCACTACCGATAATACTTCAGAAGAAACAGACAATGACTCCGATTCTGAAGCAAGTGGGGATCAAGTAACATTACGAATTGCTTGGTGGGGGTCACAGCCACGTCACGATTACACATTAGAAGTTATTGAATTATATGAAGAGCAAAACCCAAATGTAACGATTGAGCCAGAATATGCTAGCTGGGATGACTACTGGCAAAAGTTATCACCTCAAGCAGCAGCAAACGAATTACCAGACATTATTCAGATGGATTTATCTTATATCTCTCAATATGCAGAAAATGGTCAATTAGCTGATTTAGAACAGTTTCTTGGCAGTGAGATCGACGATTCCAATATTGCCGAAAATACGATTGAAGGTGGCCGAATTAACGACGGTCTTTACGGGTTTAATCTAGGTTCCAATGCACTCAGTTTTCAATATAACCCTGAGATTTTAGCGGAGATCGGAATTGATGAGATCCCTGAAACATACTCATGGGACGAATATCAAGAAATGGCTCAAAAGGCAACAGATGCTGGATATTACTTTGATAACGGTATGCAAGCAGATGTGTTTTTTAACTATTACTTACGCCAAAATGGTGCCCGTCTTTACGCAGAGGATGGAAGTGGCCTTGGATATGATGATGATCAATTATTTGTAGACTTTTTTACGATCATTCAAGAACAGGTGGAAGCAGAAGCAACTCCAACTCCTGATTTTCTAGCACAATTAGCCGGCCCTGAAGATGACCCAGTTGTATTAGGTGACGGAGTAGGGATTTTCCAATGGTCCAATCAATTTGTTGGGTTAGAGGATATGTCAGAGCATACTTTCGCATTTGCTACTCCCCCAGGAGAGAATCTAGAAGATGGATTATTCTTAAAGCCTAGTATGTATTTCTCGATCTCCGAAAATTCAGAGCAAAAAGAAGCAGCAGCTTCCTTTATTGATTTTTGGGTGAACGATGTTGAAGCAAACAAACTAATTCTTGGTGATCGAGGAGTTCCAGTTTCATCTGTAGTTCAAGAAGAAATTGCAGATGATGTTTCTGAAGCTCAGCAAGCGGTATTTGATTATGTTGCATGGGCTGAAGAAAATAGTACGCCAATGGGTGCTCCAGATCCGGCAGGTGCAGGGGAAATCATCGAGCAATTAACTAATCTAAGTGAACAAATCTCTTATGGTGAGATTACACCAGAAGATGCAGCTAAACACTTCAGAACGCAAGCAGAAGGTATTTTAGGTAACTAAAAGGATTATGAAAGGCAGTAGCTGATCCTTAAGATCAGCTATTGTTTTTCCATTATTCATAATCATAGAAGGGAGCTTTACAAATGCAAACTCATATGAAGCAAAATTTATGGGGATATTTATTTATTGGTCCGTTTATTATAGGATTTTTGGCGTTTACCATTATTCCTATCATTGCTTCTTTCTACTTCTCCTTTACATCATACGATTTATTTAATGCACCTAGATGGATTGGCTTAGAGAATTTCAAAAAAATGTTTACATCAGATCCGAGATATTTACACTCTTTAAAAATAACCTTTATCTATGTATTTGCTGGTGTTCCATTGCGACTATTATTTGCATTAGTAGTAGCTATGTTACTCAATACTGCATCTCGAGCGGTTGGCTTATACCGAACCTTATATTATTTACCGTCTTTAATAGGTGGAAGTGTTGCAGTAGCAATAATGTGGCGACAAATTTTTGGTGATGATGGGATTGTCAACTTGGCACTTATGACAATGGGAATCGATCCTGTTAGATGGTTTGGAAATCCAACCGCCGCATTATGGATGTTAATATTTTTATCTGTTTGGCAGTTTGGTTCTTCGATGCTGATCTTCTTAGCTGGTCTAAAATCGATACCACAAAGTTATTATGAAGCGGCAAGTGTTGATGGTGCAAGCTTCTTTCAAAAATTCTTTAACATCACAGTACCAATGTTAAGTCCTGTTATCCTATTTAATGCAGTTATGCAAACAATTGCTGCATTTATGACATTTGTTCCAGCTTATATCATTTCAAAAGGTACGGGCGGACCATTAGATGGGACATTATTATATTCACTGTATTTATTCAAGCAAGGTTTTGAATTCTTCCATATGGGTTATGCATCAGCCATGGCTTGGATCATGTTAGTGATCATAGGGATATTAACGTCTCTAATTTTCTTTTCATCTAAATATTGGGTGCATTATGAATCAGAGGGAGGCAGATAGCGATGCAAGCAAAATATTTAAGAAAGATCATATATCATTTAATCGTTGGTTGTTTTGCTATCCTTTTGCTATATCCAGTCATTTGGCTAATTATGAGTTCATTTAAACCAAGTGAAAAAATATTTGCAACAGCAGAATCTTTAATCCCACAGCCATTTATATTAGGTAACTATGCACAAGGATGGGCAGGATTCGGTGACTATGGGTTTGATACGTATATTTTAAATACGTTTATCTTTGTTATTTTAGTGTTAATTGGTCACTTAATTTCTTGTTCTTTAATTGCATTCGGATTTGCGAGATTAAAATTTGCAGGAAGAAGCTTTTGGTTTGCGATTATGATATTAACATTGATGCTTCCTTATGAAGTAGTGATGATTCCACAGTATATTATTTTTGCCCAGCTGGATTGGTTAAATTCATTAAAACCACTTGTGGTACCTGCCTATTTCGGGCATCCGTTCTTCATCTTTTTATTGGTGCAATTTATAAGAACGATACCTAGAGAATTGGATGAAGCGGCGATTATTGATGGATGTAATACATTTGGTATATATAGAAGAATTATATTGCCATTAATTGTACCTGCTTTAGCAACGACTTCGATTTTTACATTCTATTGGACATGGGATAACTTGCTTGGACCAGTATTATATTTGAATAGTCCTTCTAAATATACCGTTTCGATGGCTTTAAACATGTTCCTAAGTAACGAAACAGTTTCCAATTGGGGGGCAATGTTTGCTATGTCAGTAGTATCCTTAATTCCAGTGTTTATTATTTTCTTCATTTTCCAACGTTATGTGGTAGATGGTATTAGTACTAGTGGGCTAAAAGGCTAAAGCTGCAGTAATTTAGTTAGAAAAGTTCTAAGGGGGATGTTAGTATGAACGCGTTAAATAAAGCATTTGAATGGATCTCGAAAGTAGCATATTTGAACTTATTATGGATTGGATTTACTTTATTTGGTCTAGTCATTGTAGGTTTATTTCCATCGACTGCTGCAACCTTTTCGATAGTAAGAAAATGGGTTTCTGGAAATACTGATATTCCTCTGTTTAAAACTTTTTGGAAAGCATATCGCCAATCGTTACGACAAGCGAATATTTTAGGCTATATAATAGCGATAATGGGTTATATATTATACTTAGATTTCTTATTTGTTACGTTAGTGGAAAATGATTATTTAATGTTACTTACTATTCCATTTTTATTCATTTCGATATTTTTGTTATTAACATCTTTTTATGTTTTTCCAGTCTATGTTCATTATGATATGAAACTGTTACAAGTATTGAAAAGTTCATTTTTTATTATGGTATTGAATCCCATACCGACAGCAGTTATGGTGTTGGGAGTGTTTGGTATTACATATGGATTATGGTATTTCCAAGGGTTAGCATTGTTCTTCAGCATGAGTTTAATTGCTCTTGCACTTACGATGCCCGCACATAAAGCTTTCTCCAAAATAAACGAAAAGAAAGCTTATCTTAGTAAACAGAAATTAATGGAAGAATAACAGGAGCTCTTGCCAAGGGCTCTTTTTTTATGGTAATCTATTAAAAGTTCTGTTTCGACATGAAATGACATAAAGAATGATAGTATTGAAATATTTTTGTAACATTCACATAACATTAGTGAAATCTAACTATGTTACAATGAGTCTGGTTCAAATGATAGGATGAAAAGACTACAAGAAAACCTTTTCAATTAAAGGGGACTTACATAGAGAGAGCGTAAAAACGAAAATTTTGTTGGAAAGTAGGGGAATCGAGTGCGAGAAATACGAGGTTTAGTAAAAGATTCAGTTGTCGTCGTAACGATTATGTCAAGTTTGTTTTTTGTTCAGACCGTTAGCGCTGAGACAAAAGAAGAAATTCAAGCTCAACGATCGGAAGTGCAATCAAGTATTGACGAAAAAGAACAGGAACTTCAAGAAATTAAAGAAGAGTTAATTGAGTTAAATGAGCAAATTATGAGGTTGGATGAAGCGATCGAAGATAATGAGCAAAAAATTGACGAAACAGAAACTGAAATAACAGACGTTGAAGCAGAAGTAAGTGAACTGGAAGAGAAAATCGATGAAATCCAACAAAATATCGAACGTAGAAATGAAATTCTTAAGGAGAGAATCTCTTCATTACAAGAGATTGGTGGTTCATCTAGCTATCTAGAAGTACTACTAGGTTCAACTAATTTCGTAGATTTTGTTGATAGAGTTGCATTAGTACATAAGATTACACAAGCAGACCAAGATTTATTAGAGAGTCAAGAAAAAGATAAGTTAGAAGTAGAGAAGAATAAAGTTGAGTTGGACAATAAGTTAGAAGAATTAGAAGATATGAAAGCAGAATATGAAGAAATGCAACAACAAATCGTTGCACAAAAAGAACAAAATGAAGAGTTAAAAGATGAATTGAAAGAAAAAGAAGAAGAAAATAGTGAATACCTAGACGATTTGAAAATTGAAGATGAAATTCTAGCGAAAAAAGAAAAAGCACTTAAAGAAGCAGAAGAACAACAACGTGCTCAGGAACAGGCAACTAGAAGTAACGGATCAAATGGTGCTATTGAACAGTATTCCAGCAATTCTTCCGAAACTGTATCAGTTAGTGGTAGTACAGTAGATATCGTAACATCAGTGGGTAAAAAGTATATTGGCAACTCTGTTTATGTTTTTGGTGGTGGTAGATCTGCATACGATATTGCTAATGGTCGTTTTGATTGTTCTGGATTTGTCAGCTGGGCTTTTAAGCAGGCAGGAATCAGCTTGCCGGCGAGCACTTCAAGTTTAAGTTCAGTAGGTTCAAAAGTTTCTACTAGCGACATGCAACCAGGAGATCTTGTATTTTTCAATACGTATAAAACAAACGGACATGTCGGAATATACTTAGGTAACAATAAATTTATCGGTTCTCAAAACTCTACAGGTGTAGCTATCGCTGACATGGGAAGTGGCTACTGGGAATCGAAATTCTCTGGTCACGTTCGTCGCGTAGGATCATAAATTATAAAAAAACCCGTTTCAACACGAAACGGGGTTTTTTATATTAAGTACAGAAAGTATAAAAGCAGTGCAATGACTCCATTAAACGAAGTAGTTATTTTGAAATGTTTGATGTATTTTCGCAACGCGCCGACTAATTACTTCTATTGATCAAACTAAGAAAAACCGGGATAGCCCACTCGGTCCTGTCCAAAGTAGTTATTTTGACATGAATAATAGGCGTAACAACCGCTGCGGCTTGCCCACTTCGCTTTCCGTGGGGCGTGTCTTCAGCTAACTTTGTAAAGAAGATCGCTTTACAAAAGTGGATCTTCAGATCACGCTGATCCCACAGGAGTCGAAGTGGACGCCTACGCTAATAAATGCTCTACAATGAATGTACTCGCTGACATTCCAATTTTATTACACAGGTTAA